>CABUOF010000007.1 GCA_902493125.1 uncultured Collinsella sp.
TCTCCCGGGGCCGGCCGATCCGGCCCTCAGGGTATCGGGTTCCCACATTCATCCGCACATGTGCGGATGAATGTGGGAGGTGTTCGGATAAAGTCGATAATCAAGGAATGGGTAAACAAAGGGTCACGTATGGTACAAATTTCGCACGTACCCAGACGCTTTGATATAGTGTTGAGAACTCTTTACGTTGGAGGATGTAACCGGCATGTCCGATTCGAGCGACAGTTCTAAGCCGCGACCCAAGACTGCGGCCGTTCCACACTACACGGTGGGCGAGGAGATCATGAACTCCGTCACCCATGGTGTCGGCTGCCTGCTGGGTATCGCGGGCCTGGTGCTCCTGATCGTATTCGCTGCCCTGCGCGGAGGAGGCCCGGCCCACATGGCCGCGGCGATTGTCTATGGTGTCAGCATCATTCTCGAATATCTGGCCTCCACGCTCTATCATGCGATTCAGCCCGCTCGCGCCAAGCGCGTGTTTCGCATCATCGACCACAGTTGCATCTACCTGCTCATAGCCGGCAGCTATACGCCGTTTTGCCTCATCACGCTCGCAAACGACGGCGGCCCTATGCTGTTCTTTGCCGTGTGGGCCATCGCCATCATCGGCATCGCACTCGAGTGCTTTTTGCGCGAGCGTCAGCCGCACTGGGTAAGCGGCTTGGTCTACCTGCTGATGGGCTGGCTTGTCGTCTTTAAACTGCCCGAGCTCGTGGCGCTGCTGAACCCCGTCGCGCTTGCCCTGCTCGCCGTCGGCGGCGTGTGCTATACCGTGGGTGTGCCGTTCTATATCGCCAAAAACGTGCGCTATCTGCACAGTGTTTTCCACTTGTGGGTGCTCGCCGGCAGCATCTTCCAGTTCATGGCGGTGATCCTCTTCGTAATCTAGCGACCGCGCCCACGGCCCCGCTCGCACGGGCGCCGGCGCAATTGCCGTATCCGCCATCAACGTTTTACCCTAACGTCCCGAATCTTGGAGGTTCGAGAAACTCCCGATGGACATAACCATCTCCCTTATCACTACCCTCGTCCTGACGCTTATCAACGGCTACTTCTCCATGTCCGAGATGGCTCTCACCACGGCTAAGCGCGCCGTGTTGGAGCACGATGCCGAGGAGGGCGATAAGCGCGCCGAACGTGCCGTCCAGCTCGCCGCCGACTCCGATCAGCTGTTGGCCACCATCCAGGTCGCCATCACGCTCGTGGGCTTCGCCTCGTCCGCCGTCGCGTCGACGAGCCTGTCCGACCCGCTTGCCATGTGGCTCATGAGCTTTGGCATCGCGCCGCTCTCTGCCATCGCGCGCGGCCTGGCGCCGGTCATCATCACCGTCGCCGTCGCCTTTGTGTCCATCGTGATCGGCGAGCTCGTGCCCAAGCGCATCGGTCTGGCCAACGCCGAGGGCGTATCCAAGCAGGTCGTGGGACCGCTCTCCGTGTTCCAAAAGATCGCCCGCCCGCTCGTGTGGCTGACCGGCGCCTGCTCCGATGGTCTGGCTCGCATCCTGCGCATCAAGAGCGCCGACGACCGCCAGAACGTCTCGGAGGAAGAGATCAAGTACATGGTCTCGGAGCAGGACGACCTGCTCGACGAGGAAAAGCGCATGATCCACGAGATCTTCGACCTGGGCGACACCGTGGCTCGCGAGGTCATGGTCCCGCGCGTGGACACCACCATGTGCGAGGACGACGAGACGGTCGCCGACGTGCTGTCCACCATGCGCCAGACCGGCTTCAGCCGCATCCCCGTCTATCACGAGGACCCCGACAATGTCGCGGGCATTGCGCACATCAAGGACCTGATCCAGCCCGCGCTCGACGGCAAGGGCGACCAGCCCATCGCCGACTTTTTGCGCGACGCCACCTTTGTGCCCGATACCAAGGACATCCTGCCGCTGCTGTCCGAGATGCAGACCTCGCACGACCAGATCGTGGTCGTCGTGGACGAGTACGGCGGCACGGCCGGCATCATCACCATCGAGGACATCGTCGAGGAGATCGTGGGCGAAATCGAGGACGAGTTCGACCCCGACAACAAGTACCTCACGCGCCTTTCGCGCCGCGAGTGGCTCGTCGATGGGCGTTTTTCGTGCGATGACGCGATTGAGCTTGGTTGGCCGCTCGAGGAAAGCGATGATTATGAGACCATCGCCGGCTGGATTTTGGAGCTTTGCGACTCGGTGCCCGACATCGGAGAGGTGTTTGAGGTCGCAGGGTACAAATTCAAGGTACAGTCGATGCGTGGCCAGCGCATCTCGCTCATTCGCGTGATCGCTCCGGCCGAAACCGATAAGAAGGATTCCGAGTCCTCGGCAGAGAAGCCGGCGGCGTCGGGCGCGGGTTCTGCGGACCCGCACGACGGCGACGAGTAGGGCAAGGAAGAGTAGGGGAGAGTTATGGCAGGCCTGTTCAACATCCTTAAGGTCACCGTCAGCGAGGACAAGATTTGCGCGCACGTGCTGGTGAACCCCGGCATGCCGCTCATGACCTCGGAGGATATCGAGGCCACGGCGCGCGTGTACTACCTGGTGCCCGCGATTGCCAAGCACCTGTGCCTGGGCGATTCGGGTCGCGAGTTCCAGGACTGCATGGGCCAGACCGAGCTTTGCCACCTGCTGGAGCACGTGACGGTCGAGCTCATGAACGAGACCGGTCTTGCCGGCAGCATCTCGTGCGGTCGCACGCGCGTGAGCGAGCATGACGAGCGTGTCTTTGAGGTTGAGCTTTCGTGTCCCGATGACGCGTTGGCCATCGGCGCGCTGTCGTCGGCGACCTTTATGATGGATTGGGCGTACCTGCACGCCGACCAGCCGGCCCCCGACGTGGAAGGCACGGTCGCTGGCCTGCGCAACCTGGTGCTGGGCATGCGTGCCGAGGCCGAGGGCAAGGACCCGCACGAGGCCGTTGCCGCTGCGAACGGCGAGGACGTGGCCGAGGATGCGCCCGAGGGCGACGCTCCTGCCGACGCCGACACTGAACCTGTTGCCGAGGCGCCTGCCGAGCCCGAGTCTGCGGAGCCCCAAGGCGTCCCGAGCTTTGACGACGAGCCGCAGATGCCAATCGATACCGAGGGTGCGGTCGCCGAGAACCACGAGGCCCCCGCGGCCGTCTTTGGCGGTGCGGCAACGGCCCCGTCCGGCTCGGCGCACGAGGGCAACCTGCCGCTCGTCGATGGCGCCGGCGAGAACCCGGCCGCCACGGTGGCCATGCCTGCCCTGCCGCAGGAGTAGGCTCACTCGCTTATCACCATTATGTACCTGCGCTTTTACCGTATACAGATGAGCGCGACGGCAAGTGTTGCGCTGCGGGTATAATGGACAGCATTCAAACGGTGGGCATCGAGGTGCCCGCAGGAGAGGAATGATCATGGGAAAGACTTTCAGCTTTGTCTCCGGTGCGCTCTTTGGTGCTGCCGCCGGCGCTATCATCGGCGTTGCTCTGGCCCCGCGCTCGGGTGCCGAGACCCGCGCCATGGCCGCCGATATCGCCAATGACGCCTGGGACAACATGCGTGACACCTACGAGCACAGTGCCGAGGAGGCTCGTGCCGCGGTCAGCGACTTTGGTCCGATGGTCGATGCCAAGACCGATGACCTGCGCGCCAAGGTCGACCTGGCCCGCGAGCGCATGGACCAGCTTCGCGAGCAGCTCAACGACGCCATCTCGGGCGGCAACGTGACGCCCGCTGCCGACGTCGTAGTCGAGAACGTCGCCGAGGCCGACACCGAGGCCACGGAGCCCTCGACCGAGGCATAATGCGCGCAGGGGATTTTGTCGGCGTCAAGGTTTATCGTAAGCCTGCCGAAGACAAGCGCACCAAAAAGGACGGCACGCCGCGCAGCCCTAAAAAGCTCGGCAAGATTCACTTTCCCGTCTTTACCCCGGGCGGCACGCGCGTGGTGGGCTTTATGGTCCGCCAGTCCGATATCGCAGGCATGATCGAGCGCCCCGACCGCTTTGTGGCGCTCGATGCCATCGGCGTCTATGAGGGCGCCGTCGCGGTCGACGACGTCAAAGGCACCTACGATGCCGCCGCGGCCAAGCGCCTCGATATCAACCTGGACGATTGCATCATCTGGGTTGGCATGGACGTGCGCACGGAATCGGGCGATGTCGTGGGCTACTGCTCGGACGTTGAGTTCAAGCCGCGTTCGGGTATTGTGCAGATGTTCTACGTGACCGCCGGTGCCGCTTCGAGCGTGCTGGTGGGCGACACGCAGGTGCCGCCGACGATGCTGCGCGGCTACGAGAACGGCGCGATGATTGTCTCGGACGAGGTCAAGGCGCTCGGATATTCGGGCGGCGCGGCCGCCAAGGCTGCCGAGGCCAGTGTCGTGGTGGGCGATAAGGTCAAGAAGGGCGCCAAGGTGCTCGATGACAAGGGATCGGTCGCCGTGGACAAGGGCAGCCGCGCACTGGGCAAGCAGCTCGGCAAAACGCGCGGTATGTTCAAGGCCTTTAAGGACGAATATCAAAAGGCGAGCGGGGGCTCGTCAAAAGCTAGCAAATAGCGACGTACCAAATGATGGGAGGCGAGCCGGAGACATGTTGCTCCGGCTCGCTGTGTTTATGGGGGAGGGCACATGCGCCAAAACGGATCTAACTTAAACGGGCGCTCGGGTGCGCGACCGACGGCGCGCCGCGACCTGGGGCAGCTGCCCAGCGGTCAGCGTCGACGCCGCCGTAAGCCCGGCGCGATGTACCTCAACCATAGCCGTGGGTTTAGCGATCGCAGCGCGCGCATCGGCAACGGGCGCTCGCCGCGCCGACCGTCCCGCCTGCCCTATGCGCTCATCGCCGTGGGTTGCGCGCTCGTGCTGTTTATCGCTGCCGTCGTGGGCTACGTCAACCGCAGTGTGGACGTGGAACTCAACGGGCAAAAGACCGCGGTGCGCGTGGGCTCTACGTTGCAGAATCTTATCGACGATCAAAGCCTGACCGAAACGTACGATGCCGGCGACCTGCTGGCCGTCGACGACAGCGTGCTCAAGCGCCATGGCGGCGAAAAGCTGTCGGTGAAGGTCGACGGCAAGCGTATGAAGCAGGGCAAATGGGATAGTCGCGAGCTTACGGGTGGCGAGAAGGTGACGGTCAAGGACGGCCGCAACGTGTACGAAAAGCACGAGGTCCAGGCCACGACTATCGAGCCAAAGCTTAAGGTCGAGGGCACGGGTGCCATTGAGTATGTCAAAACCTGGGGCGTTCAGGGCCGCTCCGAGGTATGGGTCGGCGAGCAGTCGGGCAAGACGCAGGACCGCGGCGAGGTCGTGCCCGCCACCGACTGCGTGGTCGAGTGCGCAAGCGTGGCGCCCAAGGGCAACGAAAAGTACGTGGCCCTGACATTTGACGAGGGTCCGAGCGGCGCGACCAAGCAGATCTTGCAGGTGCTCAAGGAAAAGGGCGTCACGGCGACATTCTTCCTTTCGGGCGATGCGGCCGAGGCCTCGCCCACTATCGCCAAAGCGATTGTCGATGCCGGGTGCGAGGTCGGCTCCAACAGCTACAGCGATGATTCGCTCAAGGGCGAGGATCGCGAGACGGTGCGCAAGCAGATCACAAAGGGCACCGAAGCGATTAAGTCGGCGACCGGCGTCGAGACGATGTTGCTGCGTGCCCCCTACGCCGCGTTTGACGAGCAAAACTGGATCGACTCGATGGACCTGGTGTCCGCCGTGGTTTCGTGGAATATTGACTCGGGCGACTGGCTGCTCAACGGCGCCGACGAGCAAGTGTCGACCGTGCTCGACTCGATGACGCCGGGCAATATTGTGCTGCTCACCGATAGCGATGAGTGCGCCGAGCAGACGCTCGAGGCGCTGCCGCAGATTATCGACGGCCTCATTGCCGACGGCTACAAGATCGTGACGCTCAGCGACCTGGTCAAGACGGACACGTCGCTGAGCAAAAAGCTCACCTCGCTGACGAAGGTCACCATGCCCAAGGATGCCGTGTTCCCCCAACTTGCCGAGGACGACGACACCACAGAGTAGTTATTGGGTAGTCATTTAAGAACGTCCCCAATGGCTATGTCACGGATACGTCAGCGTTTGGTATGCCTGCAATGTGCAGCGCATAAATTCGATGCCGCAGGGCGATGCTGATGCTATAGTTACTGCGGTTAATGAGGGTCAAGAGAAAGGTTACAGGTGAAATCCAAACCTCGACCATACAGTCGATGACCCCATGCAGGTGCTTTTTGCGCATGCACGGGGTGTAAGCGTCGAGCGGCGCGCCGCCCGCGCATGCGTATACATATCCAGAAGCCCCCGGACGCCGCACGCGCGGCCGCGTCCGGAGGAATAATGATGGGGAGCACCATTGAATTATCTGAGTGAGATGCTCAAACTGCCGGTCTTGGACATCGATGGCGAAAAGCTCGGCGCTGTGAACGATTTTGGCATTGCTACCGGCGAAGTTTTTCCACACGTGACGTCGCTCGCGTTCCGCGGTCCCGGCAAGACGCCGTTTATGATCAGTTGGCGCAAATGGGTCGACCGTATCGACGAGACGGGTGTACACCTTAAGACGTCGGCCACCGAAATCCGTTTTTCGTACCTGCAGCCGACCGAACTCTTGCTTGCCCGCGACGTGCTCAACAAGCAGATTGTCGACACGCAGGGCATGAAGGTCGTGCGCGTAAACGACATCAAGTTTTCCATGTCGGGCGAAAATCAGCTGCGCCTGCTGGGCGCCGAGGTCGGTGCCCGCGGTCTGCTACGCGCCATCAGCCCCGCGCTCGAGCATATCGTCGAAGGCTTTATGAAGCACCTGGGCAAGCCGCTCAGTGAGGACATCATCGCTTGGTCCTACATGGACCTGCTCGACCGCTCGACCAAGAACATTCAACTTTCGGTGTCGCACAAGACGCTCGGCGAGCTGCACCCTGCCGACATCGCCGACATTATCGAGCAGCTCGACCCGCGCCTGCGTGCGCAGGTGTTTGCGCAGCTCGATACTGCCCAGGCCGCCGAGGCTATCTCGGAGTTCGATGACGACGAGCTTATGACCGAGATGCTCGAGGGCCTGTCCGACACGGACGCATCGTCGATGCTGGCTATGATGGACCCGGACGATGCAGCTGACCTGATCGACGAGCTCGATTACGAGAAGGCCGAGAAGCTCCTGCGCCTGATGGGCGTCAAGGAGGAGAAGGCGATTCGTAACCTGCTGGGGTATGAGGACAACACCGCCGGCCGCATCATGACCTCGGAGTTTGTCTCCCTGCCCGCCACGGCAACGGTCGGTGACGCCATCGAGGCGATTCGCGAGCTCGACGAGGACTTCGAGAGCGTCTACTACGTCTATACCGAGGATCCGAGCGGCATGCTGACCGGCGTGCTTTCGCTGCGCACGCTGATCGTAGCCGACCGCGACGCCACGCTGGGTCAGCTGGCCTATCGCGACCTGGTCTATGTGTCGCCCGACGAGGACCAGGAAGACGTGACGGACGAGATGACCAAGTACGACCTGGTTGCCATCCCTGTCTGCGACGAGAACCGTCATATCCTGGGTATCGTAACCTTCGACGACGCCATGGACGTTATCGCCGAGGAGCATCAGGAGGACCTGCAGATCGCCGGTGTCGGCTCGGGCGATAGCGCGTCGGACGACTCGACGAACGTGCTCAGCTGGTTCGTGCATCGCCAGTACTGGGTTGTTGTATGGGGCATCGCGTCGTGCATCATGGCGACCGTGCTGGGAACGGCGCTCGGCTCCGCGCATCTGGTGGTGTTCCCCATGTGCGCCATGCCGCTCGTGCTGCTTGCTGCCTCGCGCATGGTGTCGTTCGTCAAGAACTACTTCCTCGAGTACGACGGCCACGACGACGAGCCCAAGCCGTATCTGGGGTTCTTCTTCCAGAGCACGGGCATGGGCCTGATTCTGTCACTCGTGACCTACCTGTGCGCCCAGCTGGTGCGCACCGCTGCGTTCCCCGATGCGCCCATGTTTGAGGAGCAACTCTTTACCGGGTGCTTTAATATCGCTGCCATCATTTGCCTAGTTGGCAACATGAGCGCCGTGATTTACCTGATGGTGCTGTTCTGGCGTGACGAGCATGACCTCAACACGTCGGGCACCGCCATGAACGTTATTGCCGTCATGATCTCGTGCGTAGCGTACTGCGCCGCTGCGGTGTTGCTCACCATGTCGGTCATGGGTTAGGTGGTCGCGTGCAAAATACCAAGCAAAAGTCGGGCACCAAGCAAAAGTTGACCATCGCGGCCATCTTTGGCGCTATGGGTCCCGGTCTGCTGGCGGCGCTTTCGGGCAATGACGCCGGCGGCATTGCAACGTATTCCAGCGCGGGCGCCAGCTATGGCTACAAGATGCTCTGGATGCTTCCCGTCATGACTGTGCTGCTCATCGTGACGCAGGAGACCGCGGCGCGCTGCGGCTGCGTCACGGGCAAGGGCTTGGCATCGCTCATTCGCGAGCGCTTTGGCGTGCGCAAGAGTGTACTTGCTATGGCGGCGCTGTTGATCGCCAACACGGCTGTGACTATTTCGGAGTTTGCGGGCATCGCCAGCGGCCTTGCTCTCTTTGGCGTGCCGGCGAGCATCTCGGTGCCGTTGGTGGCGCTGCTGGTGTGGATGCTTACCATGTCGGGTAGTTTCCAGCGCATCGAGAAGATTCTGCTGCTGGTGAGCTGCGTGTTCGTGACCTATATTGTCGCCGCGTTTATGGCTGGCCCCAACTGGGGTGAGGTCGCGGTCGACCTGGTCGTGCCTAACATTCAAAATGACCCCAGCTACGTGTCGCTCGTGGTCGCGACGATTGGTACCACCATCGCGCCGTGGATGATTTTCTTGGCGCAGAACAACGTGGTCGATAAGAACGCGGGCGAGGACGATATCGTGCTGCAGCGCATCGACACCGTGAGCGGCTCGCTTGCCGCCGATGTCATTGCCGGCTTTATTATCATCACGACCGGTACGGTGTTGTTCCCGGCGGGTATTCAGATTAGCGATGCCGCCGATGCCGCCCGCGCGCTGGAGCCTATTGCGGGTCAGTGGTCCACGGTGCTGTTTGCCTCGGGCCTGGTCGCGGCGAGCTTCTTGGCCGCCTGCGTGCTGCCGGGCGTCACGTCGAGCGCTATCTGCGAGGCATTTGGCTGGGAGCGCGGTGCCGACCGCAGCTGGGACGAGGCCCCGGTCTATCGCGGCATCATTACGGCCATCATTGGCATCTCTGCCGTGCTGGTGCTTATGCCCGGCGTCGATCTGTTCCAGATTATGATGACCTCGCAGGTCATCAATGGCGTGCTGCTGCCTGTGGTTCTGGTGTTCCAGGTGGTTATCGCCGCCGACCGTCACATTATGGGCGCCAACCGCAACGGCCGCGTGTGGAACGTGCTCACTTGGGCGACTATCGCCGTGATTACGGTGCTCACGGCCGTCATGTTTGTCCTGCAGGCGATGGGTTACAGCGCTTAGCGCCTCTTTTGGACTCCAAACAGGCCGCAGCGATGGGCTACGGCCTGTTTTTGTCTGCTATAGGGTGTTAGTTATATGGCAGTGGGCAATAAATGCCAAATATGAGTACTGTTGCTAAGTGAATAGCATTTACATTCAAGAAGATAATAAACATAACCTATAGTATGTTCATTAAAATTGGCTCCAATACGCCTTAAACCAGTCAGGTTGGCTGTCTTAGGGGGTTGTAGGGGTTCGCTCGGACGTCATTTTGGGTGGTTTTGCCTGCTACTAAAATGGTAACAGTACTCATATTTGCCCTTTTTTGCCCACAGACCTTTGAGGGTGCGGCGAAAAGGGCTTGTTTTGATTGTTTGGGGCAGGCACGAGGCGCGGAAACGATGTCTGGAGCGACGGAGCGGCCTGGAATTCATCCGTAGAGGTCTTCATTGGCTGCGCCAGGAGTGTCCCTAGGTACCGGCACATAAGGAACGTCCCTAACTGCCGGAGGGGGTGTCTGCCGTGGCAGACACCCCCTCCGGATGTGGGAAGTTTGCGCTGCAGGTTACTTGTCGGTGCCCAGCTTGTGCGGCTTGAGAGCGAGCGCATTGACGAGTGCGTCGGTGGCAGACTTGACGGCTGCCGGCTGCGGATCGTTGACGTGATCCTCGGGGTGTACGGGCAGGTCCTTCTTGACGGCATCGTGGATCAAGTTGAGGTACTCAGTCACGCCAGTGGTCGATAGGTGCGTGCCATCGCCATCGAACAGGTCGTTGCGGTTGGCACTGTATCCGTACCAGTCGATAACGCGCACGTTCTTGTAGCGCGTAGCGGCGTTGGCGATGGCCTGGTTGGTAGAGCCAACCCACGGCTGCGGGCTGCGCGTGTTCACAAACACCACCATACGCTTATCTCCCGCATCGGCCATGATGGCGTCGATCTGGTCGTCGGTTACCAAGCCGTTGGTGCCCAGGGCAAAGACCACGATCTTGCCGGCAAGGTTCTGCTGGATATAGCCCTCAAATGTCGCGCGCCCCGCATCAAACTGGCGGCCCTTTTCGGCATCGATATGGCTGTGCGGGAACACGCCGTCAAAGGTGTCTACGGCACGCAGCGACACGGAGTCGCCGATCATAAGCAGATCGTAGGAGCCATCGGGGAAGCCGTCGTTGTCCTTGTCGGTGTCGTCGGCCGCCTGCTGGTCGGTGGGCGCGGTGTTCTTGGCTTCCTTGTTCAGAACTTCGGCGCCCTCGCCGCTCAGCGCAGACGTCTCGGGCACAAAGATCAGGCCGCCCAGTGCAACGACCAACACGACAGCGCAGGCTGCGCAGGCAGGGACGTGCGCGCGTGCCCAGTTGGCGGGCGTGGCGGTGCCGTTGCGGAACTCGGATACGGTGCGCCCAAAGGCGCCCTTTCTAAACGGCGTCTCGATAAAGCGATATGAGCATTCGGCCACGGCGACCACCAACAACACCTGCAAAATGTACTGCCACCACGGCGTATCGTTGATGTTGGCGACCGGGTTCATGAGGAGCAGCAGCGGATAGTGCCACAGGTAGATGCTGTAGGAGCGCTTGCCAACCCATACGAGCGGCTCGGCGGACAGCGCGCGGGCAACCATTCCCTGGGGCTGCACGCAGGCCGCGATGACCATGAGTGTGAGGATCGAGCACAGCAGCGTGCCTCCGCGATACTGGAAGGCGGTGTAGCCGTTGGTGAGCGCGACCATGGCGGCAAGGCCAACCAGACCCACGAGGCCCAACACATCGATGGATGCGGGCGAGGACCAAAAACGCACGAGGGCGCTCGGCTGTGCCGGGGCGGTCTCGGCTGCTTCGTCGGCCTTCTCGCCAGGTTTGCCCTCGGCGTTCTTGCCGTGCTTGGCGGCGCCAGTCAGGCGATTGAGCCCCAAACGATGAGCGAGACGCACCGGCGCCAGGTCGCGATCGGGGATAAAGGCCATCCAGGCACCCAGCAGCAGCGAGAACACGCGGGTGTCGGTGCCGTAGTACACGCGGCTGGGGTCGGCGGCAGGGTTGTAAAGCACCATCATGGCGAGGGCAGATACCGCGGCAAGGCCCAGAACCACGCGGCGCGTGTTGGGCTTGCTCACATGCATGGATACCATGGCAAACAGCAGCGGCGGCCAAATCAGGTAGAACTGTTCCTCGATGGCAAGCGACCAAAAGTGCGTGAGCGGTGAGGGGTCGCCCAGAGCATTGAAGTACGAGACGTTTTGAGCAATCTGCCACCAGTTGTTAAAGAACAGCAGCGACGGCAAGATGTCGGGGCGCATCTTGGTGAGCATCACGTGGTTGAAGACGGTGCACAGCGCGCAGGTCACGAACACTACCGTTACCACGGCGGGGACTAGGCGACGGATGCGGCGAATCCAGAAGCTCTTAAGGTCGATGCGGCCGGTCTTAGCGACTTCGTTGAGCAGCAAGCGCGTGATCAGATAGCCCGAAAGCACAAAGAAGATCGTGACGCCGAGCAGACCGCCCTGCGCCCACGTGAGGTTAAGGTGATAGAGCACCACCGCGACGACGGCGAGCGTACGCAGGCCGTCAAGGGCAGGGATGTAGCGGGATTTGGGGCGAGCAGGCGTCTGCTCCGCGGCGGGAGTGTTGGCGCGGCCCGCGTTGTTGGCAGAAGCACGATGGGGGCTCACGGTGCGTCGCGGTTCGTTGGCACGGCGTTCGCTCTTCACGCGTTCGTGCGGCGCCGGCTCGTTGCCCGTGCGGCGTCGACCGCGCGAGCCCGATTGCGAGAATTGTTCCATAAAACATCATCCAATGACGAGAATAATCAGCACGTATTCATTGTAGCTGCCTGCTCCTGTGAATGCTTGCTGCTGGCGCAACCTCAAGGGTGCGTTCACATCAAAGTGAACTAAAGTTATAGAGGTGCGAAGGCGCGCAATCGACGGTCGACGGTGGGTGCAAAGCCCGCAGATGAGGAGGTTTCCATGGCAGATCGCGGCATCGTTGCGGTGTTCGGCAGCATGAACATGGACCTTTCGGTGGCGTGCGAGCGCATACCGCGTGCGGGCGAGACCGTCGGCGGCAGCGGGTTTATCACCAACGCCGGCGGCAAGGGCGCCAATCAGGCCGTAGCTGCCGCGCGTATGGGCGCTTGCACGCACATGATCGGCGCGGTCGGTCGCGACGCGTTCGGCGCGTCGCTCGTGGCGGGGCTCCAAGACGCCGGCGTGGACTGTGACTTTGTAGTGCATCGCGATGATGTGGAGACGGGAACGGCGACCATCATTCGCTGCGAGGGAGACAACCGCATCGTGCTGTCGCCGGGCGCCAACCATGCGCTTGCGGGCGAGGACGTTGCCCGCGCGCTGAGGCGTCTGGTGGCCGATGAACTCGATAGTGACGCCAGCAAGATTGCCCCGGCTGCCGGAAGCGTCTTTATCGCCCAGGGTGAATGCGATCTGATGGCAACGGCCGCGGCGCTCTCTTGCGCTCACGAGCTGGGGTTCTATACGATCTTTAACCCGGCGCCCGCCTGCGACCTGCCGGCAGGAGCGTGGCCAGCGGTCGACCTGGTCTGCCCCAACGAGACCGAGTGCCAGGTGCTGACGGGCATTCTGCCCACGGATGATGCGAGTTGCGTCGCCGCGCTCAATGCGCTGCTCGACAAGGGCGCCGGAGCTGCGGTCATCACGTTGGGCGGCGCCGGGTCGGTTACGCTCGGCGATGACGGCGAGCTGCTGCGCATGCCGGCACTTTCGAGTACGGTAGTCGATACCACGGCCGCCGGCGATACGTTTATCGGCGCGTTGGCGGCGGCTCGCCTAGAGGGCTTGCCGCTCTTTGAGTGCATGGCTGCGGGTGCTCGCGCCTCGGCAGTGACGGTGTCGCGCCTGGGCGCTCAGCAATCGATTCCCACGCGCGCCGAAGTTGAACATTGGTTTGGTTAAACGATAAAGACGGAGAAGCGGAGTAGAACAATGGCAATCAAGAAGCTGATCCTTGATCTGGATATGGGTGTGGACGATGCGATGGCGCTGGCCTATGCCATCGCGAGCCCCGAGGTGGAGCTCGTGGGCATCACCACGTGCTTTGGCAACGTGCGCGTCGAGCAATCGGCGCACAACTGCCTGGCGGTGCTCGATCTGCTGGGTCGCCCCGAGGTTCCGGTGTACCTGGGTGCCGACCGTCCTCTGCAGGCGACTGAGCCCTATACGCCGCCGGCGTCCACCGCGCTCATTCACGGCAAGAACGGCATCGGCGGCGCGAGCGTGCCCGCGTCGCCCTACGAGCCGGTGGGGGCGACCTCGGCCGACGGCAACGCCGCGGTCGATTATCTGATTGATGCCGCGCGCACCTATGGTCCCGATCTGGTCTACGTAGCGACTGGCCCGCTCTCCAACCTGGCGCTCGCCCTGGAGCGCGATGCGGCGGCGATGATGTCCATCGGCCGCGTGGTCGTGATGGGCGGCGCCCTTACCGTGCCCGGTAACGTGAGCGCGGGCGCCGAGGCCAACATGGCGAGCGACCCCGAGGCAGCCGACGCGGTGCTGCGCTCGGGCCGTAAGCTCACCATGGTGGGTCTGGACGTGACGCATCGCGTGGTGCTCACACGCCGCGACATTGCCGGCTGGACGGGCTCGGGCACCATGGCGGGCTGCGCATTTGCGAGCATGGTCGAGCACTACATTGGCTCGTACGAGATGAACGCACCCTACCTGGGTGGTTGTGCGCTGCACGATCCGCTGGCCGTTGCCGTGGCGATCGACCCCACGCTCGTAGGTGCGCTCGGCTGCAACCTGCGTGTTGATCTGCTGGGTGAGTACCGCGGTCGCACCATCTGCGATGAGCGCCGCCTGTCCGATCCGGACAAGAGCACGCTTGTGGCACTGACCGTGGATGCTCCGCGCTTCCTGTCCGAGTTCAAGACGCGTATGGCCCGTGTCCTTGGCTAAATGATTTCTGTGCCCCGCCCCATGTAGTCAATTTGGGACGGGGCTTTTTTAGCTACCGAGTAAATGTGCCCGTTGGGGGAATAGTCGGGCTACTTTGCTTGACAACAGGCTAAACTAGCTCATAAACATTTACTACTCTGTTTAGATTGAATTTGCGGTCGTTTATTTGCCGAGTCATCGAGCCGCGATGCTCCGCCACGGCCGTTGCTAGGGGGAACAATGGCCAAAGCAAGTGTTCGCGAGATCAGCCGCATCACCGGTTTTTCGCCTGCGACCGTGTCCAACGCGCTCAACCGCAAGCGCAGCGTAAGCGAGGAGACCGCCAAGGTCATCCTGGAGTGCGCACAGTCGCTTGGCTACCAGCAGTCGACGCAGCTCGAGAGCATTCAGTTTGTGCTCGCGCGCAAGACGGGCGCCATCTTGGACGAGAGTACCTTCCATCCCGCGGTTATCGAGGGCGTGGAGCGCCAGGCGCGTCGTCACGGTATGAGCACGAGCTTTGTCTCGCTCGACTTTAGCGACCTGAACGCTGTGCGTCCGCAGGTCGAGGGCCTGATCGCCGATCCGTCCGCCGCTATCGTGCTGATGGGTACCGAGCTGGGTGAGGAAGACTATGCCTTGTTCGCCAACGCTGCCGCCCATCTGATCGTGCTCGATGGCTGGAGCGACCGCCAGTACTTCGATGCCGTGGTCATTGCCAACACCGATTCGGTGCTGCGTGCCGTGGACTACCTTATTGAGAAAGGTCACAAGCAAATCGGCTACCTGGCAGGTGACCTTCGCATTCGCAACTTTAAGGACCGCGAGCGCGGCTATCGCCAAGCGCTTGAGGATGCGGGCCTTGAGGCCAACCCGACGTGGCGCGTCACGCTGGGCACCACGCTCGAGGGCGCTTATCGCGATATGGGCGCGTGGCTCGACAATTCCTCGCGCGAGGATCTGCCAACGGCTTTCTTTGCCGAAAACGACGTGCTCGCCGTAGGCGCCATGCGCGCGCTGAACGAGCACGGCATACGCGTGCCCGAGGATGTCTCGATCATCGGCTTTGACGATCTGTCTTTGGGCGCCTTTTCCAACCCTCCGCTCACCACGGTGCACGTTCCCAAGCACGAGGTGGGCGAGATCGCGGTGCGCCGCCTGGTGGGCAACATCCGCAATCCCAAGAGCTATACCTGTAAGACGGCCGTGTCGACCTATTTTGTCGAGCGCCAGAGCGTGTGCGAGATCTAGGCGAAGAAAACGCCGGGCCGCAGGGCGGCAAAGATCGCTAAGGCAGCCATATCTAACGCTACTAAGAGAGGGTCCTTCGGGGCCCTCTTTTTGTTTCCCTTGTATGTTCAGATTGTTTACATACCGTTTAGGCTGATTTCTCTACCGCTTACGGGACTTTCGCGTTAAACTTCTAAACACTGAAGTAAAACATTTAGTAAACAGAACAAAACGAAACATGCGTCTGTTTACTGAACATGTGATTAGGGGAGGATGTACATGGATAAGATCAAGCTCGGTTTTGTGCCCACGCGCCGCAGTATCTTTAGCGCGCCGGACGCGATCAAGTATCGCGGCCTGACGGCTGATCGTCTGCGCGAGATCGGCGTCGACATCGTGGATATCGACGACATCAATGACGAGGGCCTGCTGTTCGACGACAGCCATATCGAGCCTATCGTCAAGAAGTTCCGCGCCGAGGGCGTCGACGGAATCATGCTGTGCCACGCCAACTTTGGCACCGAGTACGTTTGTGCTCGCCTTGCCCGCGAGCTCGGTCTGCCCGTGCTGCTGTGGGGCCCGCGCGACGAGCGTCCCGAGCCCGACGGCACGCGCCTGCGCGATAGCCAGTGCGGCCTGTTCGCCACCGGCAAGGTCCTGCGCCGCTTCCAGGTGCCCTTTACCTACATGACCAACTGCCGCCTGACCGATCCCGAGTTCGAGCGCGGTGTCTGGGACTTTTTGGCCGTGTGCAACGTGGTCAAGACCTTCAAGCGCACCCGCATCCTGCAGATGGCCACCCGCCCGTTCGATTTCTGGTCCACCATGTGCAACGAGGGCGAGCTGCTCGAGAAGTTCAACATCCAGCTTTCGCCCATCCCCATGACCGAGCTTGTCCAGGCCGTGCGTGACGCCCAGACCGACGAGCAGGCCATGGCCGCCATGCTTGCCCACATCAACGACAGCTTTGAGATCTGCATCTCCGAGGACAAGGTTCCCGCGGTCGCCGGTCTTGCCATCGCCATGAAGCGCCTGGTCGAGAAGTATGGCTGCAACGCCGGTGCCATTCAGTGCTGGAACGCTCTGCAGGACGAGCTGGGCATTATGCCCTGCGCCGCCAACGCCATCCTCAACGAGATGGGCATTCCTATCGTATGCGAGACCGATATCCACGGCGCCATCACCGCGCTGATGGTCGAGGCCGCCGACCTGGGCCGTCACCGCGGTATGTTCGCCGACTGGACCGTGCGCCATCCCGATAACGAGAACGGCGAGCTGCTGCAGCATTGCGGCCCCTGGCCCTGCAGCTGCGCGGCCGTCAAGCCCAAGCTCACCTACCCGCTGGCTTTCGATCACCCCGGCGCGCTGACGGCCGAGGCCAAGCACGGCGACCTCACCCTTGCCCGCTTTGACGGCGACAACGGCGAGTACTCGCTGCTGCTGGGCAACGCCCGCGGCATCGACGGCCCGGCCGGCATGGGCACCTATCTGTGGGTCGAGGTCGACAACCTCAAGCGCCTCGAGGCCAAGATCGTCGAGGGCCCCTACATCCACCACTGCGTCGCCATTCACGCCAACGTGGTGCCGGTGCTCTACGAGGCGTGCAAGTACCTCGGCATTGCCCCCGACCTGTACGACCCCATCGAAGAAGACGTTAAAGCCTACCTGCGAGGAGAGTAGAAATGGCAACTATCGAAGAGCTTGAGTCCCTGCGTTGGGACCTTCGCCGCGATTGCGTCGATATCATCATGGCTGGCGCCGGCGGCCACATCGGCGGCGACATGTCGGTGATCGACGCCCTCATGACCCTCTATGCCAACCACCTCAACATTTCGCCCGAGACCGTCGACGATCCCAACCGCGACCGCTTCGTGCTTTCCAAGGGCCACGCCATGGAAGCCTACTACGCGGTGCTCTGCCACGAGGGCTATCTTGACCTCGACGACGTCAAGGCCCGCTTCTCCAAGTTCGGCAGCCCCTACATCGGCCACCCCAACAACAAGCTCAAGGGCATCGAAATGAACTCGGGCTCGCTGGGTCACGGCCTGCCCGTGGCCGTGGGCATGGCGCTCGCCGGCAAGATGGACGGCCGCGACTACCGCGTCTACACCATCATGGGCGACGGCGAGCTTGCTGAGGGCTCGGTCTGGGAGGGCGCCATGAGCGGCGGCAACTACCAGCTCGATAACCTGTGCGCGCTCGTGGACCGCAACCGCCTGCAGATCAGCGGCAGCACCGAGGACGTTATGAAGCAGGACTCGCAGGAGGAGCGCTGGGCCGCCTTCGGTTGGAACGTGCTGTCCATTCCGGGCAACGACGTCCGGGCCATCGACGCTGCGCTGACACTTGCGGCCGAGACCTGCGGCAAGCCCACGGTCATCATCCTCAACACGGTGAAGGGCTACGGCTCGCCCGTTATGGAGGACAAGGCCGCCTGGCACCATCACCTGCCCAATGATGAGGAATATGCCCAGATCATCGTCGATTTCGCTGCCCATAAGGAGGCCATCAATGGCTAACAAGATCGCCAATCGCAAGGTTATCTGCGACACGCTGCTCGAGGCCGCGAAGACCGATAAGGATATCGTCGTCCTGTGCTCCGATTCCCGCGGCTCCGCATCGCTCACGCCGTTCTTTGATCAGTATCCCCAGCAGTCCGTCGAGGTCGGCATTGCCGAGCAGGACCTGGTGAGCATCGCCGCCGGCATGGCTTCGTGCGGCAAGAAGGCCTGGGCCGCTTCGCCGGCGTCCTTTGTGACCACGCGTTCGTATGAGCAGTGCAAGGTCGACGTCTCGTACTCCAACACCAACGTCAAGCTCATCGGCATCTCGGGCGGCGTGTCCTATGGCGCCTTGGGCATGAGCCACCACTCCGCGCAGGATATCGCCGCCATGAGCGCGATTCCCAACATGCGCGTGTATCTGCCGAGCGACCGCTTCCAGACTGCCGAGCTCGTGCGGGCCCTGGTCGCCGACAACAAGCCGGCCTACATCCGCGTGGGCCGCAACCCGGTCGAGGACGTGTACACCGAGGACGAGTGCCCGTTCCAGATGGATCGCGCCACCTGGGTGCGCCGCGGCACCGATGTGACGCTCGTCGCCGCTGGCGAGATGGTCCGCCATGCCGTGGACGCTGCCGACCTGCTGGCCGAGCAGGGCATCTCGGCAACGGTGCTCGACATGTATTGCGTCAAGCCGCTTGACGCCGAGGCCGTGATTGAGGCCGCCGGTGCCACGCGCGCCGTCGTGACCGTCGAGGAACACAGCCCCTTCGGCGGCCTGGGCTCTATGGTCGCGCAGGTGGTGGGCGAGCATTGCCCGCGTCCGGTCAAGTGCCTCTCCCTGCCCGACGCGCCGGTCATCACCGGCACGAGCCCCGAGGTCTTCGCGCACTATGGCCTGACGGGTGCCGGAATCGCCAAGACCGTTGCCGAATTCCTGCCCGCAGAGTAATTGGAATGTGACAAAGGGACCGTCCCTTTGTCACATTCGTTTTGAAAGGGGTGGCCATGGGCCGCTACATCATCGGAATCGATCAATCCACGCAGGGCACCAAGGCGCTGCTGGTGGACGAGGGCGGCCATCTGATTCATCGTGCCGACCGCTCGCATCGCCAGATTGTCAACGAAGCCGGCTGGGTGAGCCATGGTCCGGCCGAGATTGCCACCAATGTGCTGGCCGTGGCGCGTGCCGTGGTGGAGGAGACCGGGGTCGATCCGGCCGACGTCGCCGGCATCGGCATCTCCAACCAGCGCGAGACCACCGTTGCCTGGAACCGCACGACGGGCGAGCCGCTGTGCGATGCCGTGGTGTGGCAGTGCGCCCGCGCCCGCGAGCTGTGCGACAAGCTGGCCGCGCGCGAGGGTGTGGCCGAGCTGGTGCGTGACACGACGGGTCTGGTGCTCTCGCCCTACTACCCGGCGGGCAAGATGGCCTGGATCCTCGCGAACGTTCCCGCTGCTGCCGAGGCCGCAGCGGCAGGCGAGCTGTGCCTGGGCACCATCGATGCCTGGGTGGTTTGGACGCTCACGGGCGGCGCGGAGTTTCGCTGCGACTGGTCCAATGCCAGCCGCACGCAGCTCTTTGACCTGCGCCGTGGCTGCTGGAGCGAACCGGTGTGCGAGGCCTTTGGCGTCGACGTGGCCTGCCTGCCGCAGGTGACCGATTCCGATGGCCTGTTCGGCATGACGGATCTGGGCGGCTTTTTGCCGGCGCCCGTGCCCATTCACGGCGTGCTGGGCGACAGCCACGCGGCCTTGTTCGCGCAGGGCTGCCACAGCCGCGGTATGGCCAAGGCGACCTATGGTACCGGCAGCTCGGTCATGATGAACGTCGGCGACGAGTTCGTTGCCAGCTCGCACGGGCTTTCGAGCTCGCTCGCATGGCGTATGGACGGCGTGACCGAGTATGTACTCGAGGGCAACGTGAGCTACGCCGGCGCCGTCAAGACGTGGCTGCGCGACGATCTGGAGCTCATCAATAACCCCGAGGAAGTTACCGACCTGTGCTACGCCGCCAATCCGGCGAGCCGCGTCTACTTTGTGCCGGCGTTTACCGGTCTGGGCGCGCCGCACTGGGCGAGTGACGCCGAGGGCTGCGTCTTTGGCATGACGCGCACCACGGGTCGCGCGGAGTTCGTGAAGGCCGCCGACGAGTCGATCGCCTATCAGATTTTTGACGTGATTGATGCGATGGTCGAGGATTCGGGCGCGGCGCTGGCCGAGCTTCGTGTTGACGGCGGTCCCACGCGCGATGCGTACCTGATGCAGTTTGAGAGCGACTTGGTTGGCTCGTCCATCCGCATCGCGAGCAACGACGAGATGAGCGGCCTGGGTGCGGCCTGGGCCTGCGGCATTGCGCTGGGCATGTACACGCGCGATGTCGTCGACGTCTATGGGGCCCGCGGCATCGTGGAGCCTGCCATGCCCGCCGACGAGCGCGCCAAAAAGATCGCCGGCTGGCGCCACGCCGTAGCCGCCACCATCTCGTACGCTGCCTAGCATGATTTTTCTGGGACGGGGATTAAAACCCCATCGATCCCCGTCCCAGGCAGCTCATTTGGGACGGGGCTTTTTTGACTGGTATGATTGGTGCGAACATTCGAACCAGCTAAAAGAGCCCCGTCCCAAATTGACTACCGAGAGGATCTGCCATGGAGCGCATTGCGAGTTTTTCCGTTGATCATCTGCTGCTTGAGCCCGGCGTTTATGTGAGCCGCATCGACCGCGACCCGGCGACCGGTGTTGCCGTCACCACGTTTGACCTGCGCCTGACCACGCCCAATAAGGAGCCGGTCATGAACACGGCCGAGTGCCACACCATCGAGCATCTGGGCGCGACGTTCCTCCGCAATCATGCCGAGTGGTCGAGCCGCATTGTCTACTTTGGCCCCATGGGCTGCCGCACGGGCTTTTACCTCGTCGTGTTTGGCGAGGTGACGAGCGAGGAGATTCTGCCTCTCGTGCGTGAGCTGTTCGAGTTTGTCGCCGGCTTTGAGGGCGATGTCCCCGGTGCCGCTCCCGAGGAGTGCGGTAACTATCTGGACCAGAACCTTCCCATGGCTAACTGGCTCGCGCGCCGCTACCTCGACCGCGACCTGGCCGATATCGACGAGAAGCACCTGCACTATCAGCAGGCGTAAGGCTGCTGGTAGGAATAGCGTTTGCGCCAGAAGCGCTCCCGCTCTTTGTGGGGCGCTTTTTCATGCTGGGCGCTCAAAACGGAACGAGATAGTTCTAGAATGTTCATACTGTCACATAAACGAACAGGAGCGAGCATGCATATCTACTCTGTATCAGATCCCGAGTTCAAATCTTATGGCCGCGTGTGGAACGACGTTCCGTCCAACCTGACCGCTCCGCTCGTCGAGGCGCTTGCCTCCACGCCCATCCCCGAGGGTAGCAAGTACGTAGCAAGCGCGCCGGAGCTCGAGGGCGTCAAGGATGCCGATAAACTGGGCTTTCTCATGTTTGGCGGCCGTCCCTTCCAGCTCGGCTGGTGCAACGGCCACAACACGCGTCTCAACTGCCTGGAGTACCACCGCGCGAGCGAGTTCAACCTGGGTGCACGCGACTTTATCCTGCTCGTGGCACATCGCTGGGAGATCGAGGACGGCAAGCTCGATACCGCGTGCGTCAAGGCGTTCCGCGTGCCGGCGGGCAAGGTCGTCGAGGTTTTCAACACCACGCTCCACTACACGCCGTGCATGGTCGACGACGGTGGCTTCCAGGTGATGGTGGCGCTGCCCGCTGGCACCAATGGTCCGCGCCCCGAGGCCGCGGCCGACATGCCCGCGGCCGGTGACAGCTACTGCTACTGGAAGGCAGACAAGTGGGTTCTCTGCCACGCCGACAGCCCCAAGGCTGCCGAGGGCGGCTACGTAGGCCTCATCGGCAAGAACCTCGACATCGCCGTGGACTAGAATCTTCCGTCTCAATCCGTAACATCTGGCGGGCTAAATCGTCTCTACCTGTTACAGATTTAGACAAACTGCAGGGGAAAGACCGAACAATCTCAATCTGTAACACCAAGCCCGATTTTGGCGGCCCAACTGTTACAGATCGAGACAAACCGGGCCCAATCCACCACAAAGGTGCCTGTCCCCATTGTGGTGGCTGCCTAGAGTTGGCTGCGCAGGTAGTCAGCCATATATGGTACGGCGAAGCGCACGTAACCGCGGCGCGCCTGTTCGATTACGCCGGCGTCGATGAGGCGCCGGCGATACTTTTGCGCATAGTCGGGTGTGACTGACATGCGCTCGGCCACATCGGAAATGCGCGACACGCCGTCTTCGTCATCGGTCATTGCGTCGAGAAACGCAACATCTTGGTCCGATAGCGCGGCGAGTGTCGTTTCGCACACATCGTTTTCGAAATCGGCCTTTGACGCTTCGATTGCTCCGTCGACTTGCTCTGGCGTTACGTGTTCTCCTGCCTGGCAACGATTGGCGATGTTGTAGCCGATGAGCTGCAGCATGTAGGGCGAGCCCTGAGTTGCGCGAGCGGCGTCCAGCCGAAGATCGCCTGGAATATCAAGGTCGAGCTCTTCGAAAGCTCGCTGATAGTAGGCATCCACATCTCCAACTGAAAGCGGTTCGAGCGTGACCTTGCGTGCGCGGTTGAGAAATGTCAGTACGCGGTCGTTGAGTGTCGCGGAGACTGCTCCCGGGAGGCCCGCCATGACGAGCGCGACGTTGAGCCCCTCGCCGACCAGCTCTTGATAGGCGGTGACGAGCTGTCTGATCTCGGGCGAATTGGCCTGGAGCTCATCGATGAGGATGAGGATGCCGTGTCCCTGCTCGGTCAGCTTGCGCGCCAGCTGCGTGAGCTTGAACTGGAAGCTTTTGGTTTCCTGCACATCGCGCGTGAACTCAAGGCCGGCTGAGAAGCCGAAGACGCTCAGGCTGCCGCCCGCAAGTTTGGGGAGCCGATGCTTGTTGGCGTAGGGCTCGCCCGCTTCCTGGATCTTCTCAACAATGCGCTCGAGCATATCCTCGGAGGCTACGGTGGGCGTGGCGACAACAAAGCCGAGCTTGCGTGCGCGATCGGCAAGTTCCCACAGCAGAACCGTTTTGCCGCTGCCTCGCTGGCCAAGCATGAGCATAGCCCGGTCTCGATTGCCCGGCTCCTGCTCAAGGCCGGAGATGAATGTCGAAATCACGCTCCCGCGCCCCACCAGATAGGACGGGCGATTTCCAAATGAGGGGGAGAAGATGGTTTCAGTCATGAGTCTCCTTTCCTTTTTTTCCTATTTTTTCCTTTTTTTCCTATTCAGTCAAATATCCCGCCGGCGAAGGCGGCTACGTAGGCCTCATCGGCAAGAACCTCGATATCGCCTGCGACTAGAATCTTCTGTCTCGATCTGTAACATCTAGCGGGCCAAATCGTTTCTACCTGTTACAGATCGAGACAGACCGCCCCAACCACCACAAAGGTGCCTGTCCCCTTTGTGGTGGTTTGGACAGGCAGGTATCAGAAAGTGTCAGCTGCGGGCGGTCGCCGGGCCACCGTGTGCGAAAAGAAGTATCGACCTGCGCCGCTGCCGTTGGGCGAGGCCCTATTTGCGGGGATACTGAAACCACGACAAGCAGCGTATGAAAGGATCGATGCATGGCTTTCCGTAAAGACTTCCTGTGGGGCGGCGCGACGGCTGCCAACCAGTGCGAGGGCGCCTACAACGTGGACGGCCGCGGCTTGGCCAACGTGGACGTGGCTCCGCACGGCCCCGAGCGCTATGCGGTGGTCTCCGGCCAGCGCAAGATGCTCGACTTCGAGGACGGCTATTACTATCCCGCGCAGACCGGCATCGATTTCTATCACCACTACAAAGAGGACATCGCTCTCTTTGCCGAGATGGGCTTTAAGACCTTTCGCATGAGCCTGGCGTGGACCCGCATTTTTCCCAACGGTGACGAGACCGAGCCCAACGAGGCTGGCCTGGCCTTTTACGAGGACGTATTCCGCGAGTGTCAGGCGCACGGCATCGAGCCGCTCGTGACCATCACGCACTTCGACTGCCCGATTCACCTCATCAAGGAGTACGGCGGCTGGCGCAACCGCAAGCTCATCGACTTCTACAAGAACCTCGCGACCACGATCTTTACCTGCTACAAGGGTCTGGTGAAGTACTGGCTCACCTTCAACGAGATCAATATGATCCTGCACCTGCCGTTTATGGGTGCCGGTCTGGTCTTTGAGGAGGGCGAGAACAAGGAGGCCGTCGAGTACCTGGCCGCCCACAACGAGCTCGTCGCCAGCGCTTGGGCAACCAAGATTGCCCACGAGATCGACCCCGAGGTCAAGATCGGCTGCATGCTCGCCGCAGGTAGCTACTACCCCTACAGCTGCCGTCCGGGCGATGTGCGCCAGGCGCAGCTTGACAACCAGAGCAACTATTTCTTCGTCGACGTCCAGAGCCGCGGCTACTACCCGGCCTATGCCGTCAAGAAGCTCGAGCGTCTGGGCATCGATGTGGGCATGACGGACGAGGACCGCGAGATCCTGGCCGCCAACACCGTCGATTTCATCAGCTTTAGCTATTACAGCACCCGTTGCTCCGCCGGTGCCGATAACCCCGATATCGAGCGTACCCAGGGCAATGCCTTCGCCGGCGCCAAGAACCCCTACCTGCAGGAGAGCCAGTGGGGCTGGGCCATCGATCCGCTGGGCTTCCGTATTACGCTCAACGACCTGTACGACCGTTATCAGAAGCCGCTGTTTGTGGTCGAGAACGGTCTGGGCGCCAAGGATGTTGTCGAGGAGGACGGCTCCATCAACGACGACTACCGTATCGACTATCTGCGCCAGCATATTGCCGCGATGCGCGATGCGGTGACCGAGGACGGCGTTGACCTGCTGGGCTACACCACCTGGGGCCCGATCGACCTGGTGTCTGCCGGCACGGGCGAGATGTCCAAGCGCTACGGCTTTATCTATGTGGACCGCGACGACGCCGGCAACGGTACCCTCAAGCGTTCCAAGAAGAAGAGCTTTGACTGGTACAAGCATGTCATTGAAACGAATGGTGAGGACCTTTCCTAAGGAAGCTGAGACACTCGACTTCATAGCCTCCTGACCAAGGCACCCGGCGAGTAGTTAATGCTCGCCGGGCGCCTTGCCGTCTGCGGATTTTGGGACATGTGGCCCGCTTTTTGGGCCCGCCTGTCGGTACACTAAAAGCACTATGGGTACCCGCGAGCGACATATCGGCCACGCGGCCGCCCGATCCGCACCCGTGGCGGGTCCCAGGGGCGGCAGGCTCTTCACCATGCCGCGATTCCTTGTTGGCATAACACATCAGGTGTACCGTCACCGCGTCTTCGCTATCGCCGGCGCCATCACCGCGCTGTTCCTCATGCTTTTGGCAGTCTTGCCGGCGCTGTTCGCCTTCGACCTCAAACTTTCTAACGCCGTGCCCGCCTATAGTGAGGTGTCCGAAGAGGTCGTGGATGCGCTCGTCCACTCGAGCTCTCTCCCGCTGCTTGTCGCCGCAATTGTATTTTCGATTTGGGGCGTATCGGTCTATCTGCGCTGTTTGGACTATGTGTTGCGCCGCCGCCTTGTTGCCATCGCCACCATCTGCGCCCTGTGGATGATCGAAGTCATTCTCAAGTACAAGTCGTTCACGCCGTTCTATGCCACCGTGCTGTGGTACCTGTACTACGTGCCCATGACGCTCATTCCGCTGCTCTACCAGTTGTGTGGTCTGCGCCTTGCGGGCCTGGAGCAACACCGCCTGGGTCGCCGCTACTGCGCCGCGCTGTGGATTGTGGCCATCCTGCTTATCGGATTTGTGCTCACCAACGATTTTCACCAGCAGGTCTTCCGCTTTGACCGCACAAGCGACACCTGGAGCAACGACTACACGTACGGCTGGGGTTATTTCGCCGTCCTCGTGTGGACGGCCTTTGACTTCGTGGCCTTTTTTATCCTGGTTGGTCGGTCCTCGTCCTTCCGCATCCAGCGTTTTTCGGGCACGGCGGCGCTCGTACTGCTGGGCGGCGCATTCTTTGCCATCTCGTATGCGCTGCGCGTGCCCTGGGCATGGAGGCTCAACTTTTCGCTCGTCTATTGCGTCCTGTGCGTGGTGGCGATGGAAATCTGTCTCGATTGCGGTGTCATCCCGTCGTATCACGACATCGCCGGCATCTTCGACACCTTGCCGCTCGACCTCAAAGTTCTAACGCGCGATCTGCAGGAAGTCTATGCCACGCCGGTGTCAAAGCCAATGCCGGTAGGCGTGCGCGAGGAGTTGCGGACCCAGGAGCACGGCCGCGCCCATGCCTTTGCCGTGGCGTCCGATCCCGATGTAATGTATCGCACCTTTCCGCTGCTGGGTGGATCGGCGCTGCTTGCCCAAGACGTGTCGGAGCTCAACGAGCTTAACCGTGAACTGGCACATCGTCGCATGGAGCTGCAGCGTCAAAACGAGCTGCTCGCCGCCGACTACGACCTTAAGACGCATTTGGCAGATCAAGAGGCCGAGACCTTGCTGGTCCAAGACGTGGACCAAGCGCTTGCCCGCGCGCTCGAAGGGATGTACGACCTGCTGAGCTCGCTGCCGCCGTTGACCGACGAAGCGTCTTCGCACGAGCGTTACCGCATGCTGCAGCGCGCCAAGATGCTCGTCGCCTATTGCAAGCGCAAAGGGTCGCTCACGTTGGCACGGCACGGGGAGAGCGGTTTTGATCGCGACCGCATTCAGCTCATTGCCAACGAGCTCGCAAGTGACCTGCGCACCATCGATATCGATTGCGCCTCGATTATCGCCATACGGCGCCCGTTGCACGCCAGTACGGTAAGCGCCCTGTACGACTGCGTGTATGACTTTGCGTTTTTTGCCTACACCACCGACCATCCGGCGCTTATGTATCACTTGGGCGACCATGACCGATGCAGTGTCGAGCTGCGCGCCACGCTTTTTTCCAACGATGATGAAGATCTTTCGCAGACGCCCGCTGCGCAAGAGCTCGAAAGCGCTCTGCAAGGGCGCAACGTGGCATACCGCCTTGAGGGCGAGTCCGGCCAGCTGCGCATGATCGTCTTGATGCCGAGGGCGGGTGAGTGACGATGCAGATTTCGCTCATCCTTCCCCAAATCGTTGCGCTCGATGTTGTCTTTGCCCTGGCTGCGTGCCTGCAGACGATCCACGTCCCGCTCATCGCATCGCGCCGCTCGTCCTATAACCGTAAGGTGATTTGCGCCTACGAGGCGAGCCTTGTGCTTCACCTGGTGGTTTCGGCGCTTATCCTGTTCGCGTCGTCTGGCTCGTATCTGGTGGCGCCGCTTGACGTTTGCGCCAGGGCAATGGGCGGAGCGTTGTGGCTCAATGCCGCAATCTTTGCCTATGGCGTGGTACTTATGGTGCACTATCGTCGCCTCGTCATGCTGGTCGAACTGTTGCTTGTTGTCGCCGTTACACCACCGGTGGTTTTTGCCATGGGCTCGGCGTGGACCGTTGTCCTTATCGCAGAGGGGGCGTTCTTCCTGTTCCGCTCCATCGCGGCGCTCTTGATGGACGTCCGTAACCGCCAGGAAGATATCACCATGTTCTCGACGATCGAGACCATCAACGTGATTCCCGTGGGCATCCTGTATCTAGATCCGAGGGGCCGTCCGCTGCTCATGAACCGCTGCATGCGCAAAAACCTGGTGGAACTTCATATGCCCACCGATCTAGGTGACATGAGCGGCACATGGAACGACCTGCGCAAACTTAGCATGCAAATGCCCGAAAGCAGTAGGAACCGTGTGCGAATTAACTTGGATCGTTTTGGTGATGCTCGCGCCGTGATCGAGATTTCTCCCGCCGAGATTCGCCTATTTGTGCACGACGAGGTTATGGTTTCGGGCCGCCTCTTTGAGCGCATTATCGGCCTGGACGTGACGTAATACGCACACGCCTACGACCGCCTGGCGCAAGCCAACCACCTGCTTGAGCTTGCGGGCCAAGAGCTCCAGGCCCAGATCGAAGAAGTTAAAAAGGTTGCCGACAATGCGGCCTACCTACGTATGCGTGCCCGCGTGCACGACGTGATCGGGCAGCGCCTGTCCATTCTTCATCGCTATTTGGAGGAGGGGCGTCTGGACGATGAGTCGCTCGAGCAGATTGACCCGTTGCTGCGCTCAATCGCCGCCGATTTGCGCAGTGGCGGCGCCAGCGAGCCTGCAGAGCAGCTGGGCGATATCGTCCATGCTTTTGGCCTGGTGAGTGTGCAGATCGATGTTGAGGGTGCGCTGCCCGAGGACGCGCGTGTCGCCGCCGCATTTTTGCAGATTATCCGCGAGGCCTCGACCAATGCCACCAAGCATGCGCAGGCGCATCGGGTCCACGTGCGTCTGTGGCAGGAGGGGACGGATGCTGGCGCCGTCGCGCGCATGACGATTTCTAACGACGGGTCCCCGGCCCCCGTATCGTATCGCGAGGGAACGGGTATCCCTGGTATGAGGCATGTCGCACAGAATCTGGGTGGCAGCCTTGAGGTCCATGCCGCCCCACCCTTTACGCTTACGGTATCCATTCCGCTTAACGCCAACGACACGTCCCAAAGGAGAAGCTCATGATCCGCGTGTTGATCGTCGAAGACCAGGCCATCCTGCGCGAGAGCCTGGCGCGCTCCGTTGGCGACCAGCCCGATATGACTGTTGTTTCCGCCATCGCCGATGCCTCCGAGGCCTTGGGTGTCGCGCTCAGGGAGCGCCCGGACATGATACTGATGGACGTATGCACCGAGCATGATTCCAACGGCATCGTGGCGGCGGCGCGCATCAAGGAGCAGCTGCCCGAGTGTCGCATCATTATCATGACCGGCATGCCCGAGATCACCTTTGTCGATCAGGCCCGCGAGGCGGGCGTCGATAGCTTTGTGTACAAGAACGTCGGTATCGACGAGCTGTTCGCCGTGATGCGCTCCACGCTGGCGGGCTATTGCACGTTTCCCAAGCCGCCCGAGAGCATTTTTTCGGGTACAGCAGCTCTCGACGATGTCGAGCTGTCGATTTTGCGCCTTGCCTGCGAGGGCAAGAGCCGCCGCGAGATCGCGGCCGAGCTGTTTATGAGTGAGGGCACCATCAAGCGTCGCATCTCGGAGATCCTAAGCAAGACCGGCTACGACAACATCATGCGCCTGGCCGTGCATGCGGTGACCGAGGGCAGCATCGTTCCCAACATGGAGCGCTAAAGCTCGTCGCGCATCGGCATAAAAACGGCGGGGCCGCAGGATTAACTCCTGCGGCCCCGCCTGGTGTGCGCGGATGTGTCCGCCAATCCGCGGCTGATGTTACATGCCGCTACGCGATGGTTGCGCTGTAGGAGGCGACGTCCTCGTAGGAATCGGTCAGGTAGGCGTCGATGCCGATGGTCGTGTTGACCAGGTCGTCAAGGCTGTCAAGCTCGCCGTTCGAGAACGTGAATTCCTCGGTGGCGTTGGTGCCGGGCATCAGGTGAGCCGAGAACCAGGGGTCCTTCATGGTGCCGTTGACATTGGTCTTGCCGGAGGGAGCGTAGAAGGTCAGGTCCTTGTCGCTCTTGTTGGTGATGTTAACGACAAAGCCGATGTCGCCCCAGTCGTCCTTGAACTTCTCGGTGATGGTGATGGTGCACAGGTCGTCATCGGCGACGGTGACGGCGGGGGAGATTTCGATGCTCTGGACGTCGTCGTCTTCGACGGCCTCATCGATCTCTTCTTCCTTCTCGGCCGCCTCGCGATCCTTCTTCACCGTGCCGGACAGGTCCTTGTCGGACTTGGTAAAGATGAGCTTGTCGCCGTCCACCTCGAGGACGAGCTTGTCGTCCTTGAGCTTCAGGTCGTGCGACTCATCTTCGGCGGTAATCGTTACGGTGGTGGCGTCCTTGGCCTCCCATTTCAGGTCGGCGACCTCAAGGAACATGTCGAGGACGCCCGTGCCGTCTTCGTCGAGGATCAGGATACAGTTGAGGCCCCACTCCTTGAGCATATCCATGTACTCATCGGTGAGCTCTTCGCCGTCCAAGGTTCCACCCGAGTACTGCCAGCTGCCGACAAAGTTGGCCTTGGGGTCTTTGCCGCCGCCGCTGCAGCCCGTCAGGGCAAAGGCGAGCGCCAGGACGCATGTCAGGAATGCGAGTACGGACTTTTTGAACGTTGTCTTCATGGTGTCCTCCTTTATCGAACGAAACCCATAGAAGCAAATGCGGGGGTGGCGGACCTCCCCGCCACTTACCAGGTAGAGGGGCTAGGGCCTGGGCGTTCCGCAGTTGCTGCAGAACTTGCCGCCGTTTTCGCTGCCGCAGTTGGGGCAGAACCACTTGGTCGGTGCCGGGGCGGGTGCGGGGCTGCCACACTCGGGGCAGAACTTGCCGGTGTTGGTGGCACCGCAACTGCAGGTCCACGTGCCGGCCGCAGGGGCAGCGGCGGGAGCCGGTACGGGGGCGGGTGTCGGAGCCGGCTGTGGGGCAGCCTGCTGCTGTGCCTGGCCGGCGGCGAACAGCTGGCTGGCGTTCATGCCGCCCATGCCGCCTGCCATGCCCATGCCCATAAAGCCGGCCATCGCGCCGTTGGGGTTGGCGGCTGCTGCGCGCATCGCATCGCTCTGAGCGCTGGCGATGTTGGCGGCTGCCATGGTGGGATCGCGCATGACCGCGGCCTTCTGCAGGTCCTTGATCATCTGCTCGTCTTCTTGCGAGGCGGCGATGGAGTTGACGCCAAAGCTCACGATCTCGACACCACGCAGGTCGCGCCAGTCGGCGGAGAGGACCTCGTTGAGCGCGCGGGCGAGTTCGGTGGTGTGGCCGGGGATGGCACTGTAGCGGATGCCCATCTCCGAGATCTTGGCAAAGGCGGGCTGCAGGGCGGTGAGCAGCTCGGACTTAAGCTGGCTGTCGATCTTATCGCGCGTGTAGCTATCGGTCACGTTGCCGCACACGTTGGTGTAGAACAGCAGCGGGTTGGTGATGCGGTACGAATACTCGCCGTTGCAGCGAACGGAGATGTCGACATCCAGGCCAATGTTGTTATCGACCACGCGGAAGGGCACAGGCGAGGCGGTGCCGTACTTGTTGCCGATGATCTCCTTGGTGTTGATGAAGTAGACACGCTGGTCCTTGCCCGCGTCGCCGCCAAAGGTAAAGCGGCTGCCGATATTGGCGAACGTCTCCTTGATGGAGTCGCGCAGGTTGCCGCTAAAGACGCTCGGCTCGCTGCCGGTGTCAAAGATAAACTCGCCAGGCTCCAGCGCGACCTCGATGATCTTGCCGTTTTGCACCACGAGCATGCCCTGGCCGTCGTTGACGGCGATGACCGAGCCGTTTGAGATGACGTTGTCCTCGCCGCGCGTGTTGGAGCTGCGGCCGCCGGTGCGCTTGCTGCCCTTGCAGGCCAAGACGTCAGCGGGCATCGATTCGCAATAGATAAATTCCTTCCACTGGTCGGCCATGACGCCGCCGGCAGCACCCAATCCAGCTTTCAAGAGTCCCATGGTGATCTTCCTTTCTCGTCAAAGGCCGGGTGGTATTGGTCAGAATGGCTAATCGTCCTTGTTGTCCTTCATGACAACGGTGGTCTCGGTGTGGCTGAAGGTGTCGTGCTTCTCGGTCAGGTCGAGCTCGCCACAGTAGCAATCGGCGTGGGTGGCCTCGTTGGCCGTCTTGAGCTGGCCCACCAGCAGCACGTCTGCGATGACCACGATGATCAACGGCGCGACGATGTTGATGAGGATGCCCTCGATATCAAAGGTGAGGTAGTCCGGATTGAAGGCGTTCTCGCCCATAAAGAGAATCTGGGAGAGGATAAATCCGATCACGAAGAACAGCACCGAGGCGATGGCGAGCTTGGGCTTGGAGCAGGGGAGCTCGCCGACCATGCGACCGGTCTGGCCGTTCATGGCAAACAGATAACTCTTGCCGTTCCACGAGGTGGAAAGCATCCACACGGGAAACAGGGCGTAGTCGCTGTCTTCCCAGGTGTAGTCGAGCTGCTTGCTTTCGACCGTGGCGTCGTCATATTCGTCGACGACGGTCTCGCGCAGGGCCGAGATCGTACTTTCTTCCATACGACGCTCGGCGCGCGCCTTGCAGGTTTCGCAATCCTCGTCGTAGCGGTTGGCGATGTAGCCGGGCATATACGCGACCGAAAACGGGCGCAGCGCGTCGTAGTCAAACGGCTCGATGGCGTCCATGTGGCCGTCGGGCATCTTGGACGATCCGTCGACGGGCACGCGCTCAAACGAGATATTGCCTTTACGGTAGGCGTCGTAGTGGTCGGTGGTCGTGACGGTGCGATCGGATTCCTCAGTCACGGTCTCGTTGGTCGCATCAAAGCACACTTCGCCGTCAACGCGGGCGCCGTAGAGCCAAAACGGCACGTAAACGCCTTGGACTTCGTCGATATGGTTGCCGGTGACAAAGCTCTTGGGCAGCAGGATCTTGCCCTTGTAGTGCTCCTTGAGTGCGGCCGTGACATCGTCGCGCCCGAGCTTAAACGGAATCACCAGGTCGGGCGAGAAGTCGCCCGAAAGCTGACCGGGCGCTACGGCGGAGTTGCCGCAGTACGGGCAGGTGGTGACGGCGACGGTGCCGTCGGACACGAGCTCGGCGCCGCACGACGAGCAGATGTAGCCGGCGTTTTGAGCCAGCTCCTGCACGGCATCGTCGACAGCAGGCTTGGGGACCGCGGCTGCGGCATCGGCCTTGTCCTGGCGCTCGCGATAGAGGGCCTCGACTTCTTCGACTTCAAAACGCGAATCGCAGTAGTCGCAGACGAGCTTTTGCTCGGCACTGGCAAAGTGAAGGGGGCCGCCACACGCGGGGCACTGATAGTTGACACTCTCGAAGGCCATGATCGGTCCTTTCCGTGCCGCAGGCTATGCGCCGATGGCGCCGCCGCAGTATTCGCAGCGCCCGCTGGCATCGGGAATGGTGGTTGCACCGCAGAAGGGACAGGTGACCGCGGTCTTGGGGGCCTTGGCGGCCACGACGCTGTCGCGCGTTTCCTGGCGCAGCTGCACTAGCGCGTCGCGGACCTCGGTTGCCTGGCGCTTGGCCTCGCGGTATTCGATGGAACCGCGCTGCTCGATGGTGGAGTCGTTCACGCGCAGATCGATCTGGGTAAAGTACGGCGTGTTGACGTGGATGGTCAGATTGAAGTCGTAATCCAGGTCGTAGCGCGGCGGGTTATAGCTCTCGCGCTCGCCGTCCTTGGTCTCGCGATAGATCTCGGTGCGATGCTCGTCGATATCCATATCGCAGCCGAGTACCTGCGAGAACTCGATGATGTCGGGGTTGGCGTCGCGCCAGCGGCTCTGCGAGGTAATGATCAGCAGGCCCGCGTCTTCGTCGAGCATGATGTTGGTGCGCCCGGCAGAGAGCGTGCGCGTGGGGTTGAACGAGGCCAGGCGCTCGGCATTGGCCTCGCGGTAGGCGAGTTGCTCGCGGATATCGTCCGCGGTGCTGGAGCGATAGCCGTGAAAGTAGGGGGAGAGCTTGCCGGCGCACTCTTTGCACAGGTAGCCTTCATTGATTTTCGTCTTACCTAGAAGTCCCAGCTCGGTACCGCAAATCGCGCACTCTTTCTTCTCGAACATCTTGTCAAAGAAGCCCATGGCTGCCTCCCATCAACTGGTAGCGTGTGTCACTTTTGATGATGGGGGAGTGCGCGATCCTTCGCGATACCCAGACGGCTCAAGGAGTCTCCACAACTGGGACACATGGCCCATTTTTGATTAGTCGTTGGGGACACTCTTCGGCCACTCATTGGGGACGTACTTACATGAGTGGCAGCTGGGGACACTCCATGCCGAATGTGGCGGCTGCCGCTCGCTACGCTACGGTCACGGCAACCTGGGCGTAGCGGCTGCAGGGGCGCTCGGCGCGTGTCTGCACGGTAAGGGTGAGCACAAAGCGGTCGCCGGGCTGCGCGTCGGCGGGCACGATAAAAGCGGTGCTCACCGTGCATTCCTGCCACAGCGAAAGATCCTGCGTGCCTGCATAGCTCGACGGGTCCACGGCGACATCCCAATGCGCATCGAAGCCCTTGCCGTCGGGGTCGACGATGGCCGCTGCAAGGACGACACGCTCACCGGCTGCGGCGCTGCGGTCGGCCGTGACCTCGGCAACATGTGCCGGATGCGAACACGCTGCCGGATCATGGGCGCACCATTGCGCGCGGGCGGCAAAGTCTTCCTGGTAGGCGCGCAGGTAAGGATTGAGGTTGCTGCTCGCGGGTGTACCCAAAGCGGCAAAACCAGTGGGTGCGTCCGAGTCGGGGTGACCGTCGAGGAACATGCGGCCGAGCAGCGTGTCGAAGCCGCGGTCATCGATACCGCGCAGGCCAAACGGCAGCAGCGGAATATAGGTCATGCTGTCGCCTTCGCCCATAAAGTCGCCGCGCTCAAACTGCATCGCGGGCACGCCTTCTAGACCCCAATCCAGACGGGCATGCTTGCCAAACTGAAAGCGCTCGGGCTCGTTTTCGTAGACCTTGCCATCGCCATAGAGCATATAGCGCGCCATGAGGGGGCCGTTGCCCTGCGTGAGATTCTGCTCGGGCCAAGGAGCCTGAAACAACGGCAGCGAATCGGGCTGCGCCATCTTGGCGTCGACATAGCCGCCATACATATAGGGCACGCGCCAAAAGATGAGCTCGGGAAAGAGCTCGCGTCCATGGTCGAGCCATGAGTTGTCCTGCCCTATGCCATCGGCAACGCCCATCACGCGCACCTTCTGATAGACCCGCTGCTGCACGGCGGGCCATTCGGGCGTGGCGCGATAACGCTCGGCGATGCTCATGAGGGCGCGAACGATGGTGTTCATGCCGCCCCAGCTGAGCAGCCATAACGTACGCGGGTCGTCGTCCATGATGGCGTCGGCGATGACCCGCGAACCTGGTGTTTCCTCGCGCACATCGCCCTCAAAAGCAACATTTCCCACAAAGGTGCGCTCGATCATCTGGGCAGGCGTGGGAAACGGCGGCTCACCGGCAGCGTCCGCATTCGCCTGCAACTGCGGCCAAGCCTGGGCATACTCATTACTCCAGAGACTTTCGATCCAATGCTCGGGAAACGGACGATACTCACGAAGCTCCCCGGCCAGCGGATCGGGCTCATGAGGCACAACAGCCCACTCGTAAGAGCGACGCCCCTTAGTCCGCCAATGCGAATTCACCTCGCCGAGCGTATGGACGCCATCGCCAAGAAAGTGATACTGCGAAGCCGTATACACCACAGCCTGAACATCAAGCACATTAAGATACAGAGCCAAATGAACGAGTGAGTTCATATCGTCGACTTCCATATCAGTAGTAACAATCACCCGAGTTAACTCTTGGGACATAGGAACAGCTCCAATCAAAATCAATTCAGCCAGTTACGCGCAAGGCAAGACGGGACCCACGCCCCCATCGCCATCGACCCGGCGTGCTGCCGGAAGCGGCCGGCCAGGGTCTCAGCAATGGAAACACAGCGGGCACTGGGGTTTACCTCTGCAAACATTCCGCAGGGGGCATGGTCCGGCGCAGCGCGAAGCGCAAAGCGCCGAACCATGCATGCCCGAGGACGTTTGCAGAGGTAAACCCCAGTGCCCGCGAAGGGACGGATTACCTATCGACCCTGGCCGACCACTCCCAGCAGCCCACCGGCTCGCCGTCGATGAGTACGTTGCCCCCGTCGAAGTCTTGATAACACAGGTCGTTGAATTGGTGGATCCACACGCCGTGGTTGAACGTCTTCTTAGGCGAGCCATCGGCCTCGCGATAGCGCCCGGTCAGGTCCTCGACATGGCTAAAGTAGGTGAGGTGCACGTTGGCTCCGGCGTCACGCAGGCGTGCCGTGAGCGGCAGCGCGGTCTGTTGCGGAGACACGAGCTCGTCGCCCTTGGAGTGCGTAAACCACAGCGGTGTCTTGGCAAGCGCGGCTACGTCCTCGTCCGTGGCGTTGTACCACGGGGCACAGCAGGGAAGGCCGGCGGCAAAGAAATCGGGGTAGTCGGCGCACAGGCGCAGGGTCATAAAGCCGCCGTTGGAAAGGCCGGCGACCACGATGCGATCGGTGTCGATGCGCTCGGCATGCTCGGCGACAAACTCGTCGATGAGCGCCTTGAGTACGGGGGAGTAGATGCTCTGGTTGGAGCGACCGAGCTGCTCGACGCCGTTATCCATCCAAAACGTGGGTGACTGCGGCACGAGCACCCAGGCAAAGCCGCCAAAGTAGCGCTGGATTTGCGCCTGGCTAATGGCTGTCACGCGGTTGCCGATATAGGCGCGCGCGGGGCCCTCGCCTTGCGTGGAACCCTTGCCTTCACCGGCGCCGTGCAGGTACACCACGAGCGGGGCCTTTTGGGGCACGACCATGGCCTCGGGCGCGAAGGGATTGAAGCAGGCCGAGTCCTCTGCCTTAAAGCTGGGCTCAAAGAAGCCGTACTCGAGTGCGATGCCATTGACGGCGGTCTTTTGTACGGCATTGCTCCAGCCCTTGAGCGCGGGGCAGATGTCGCCGCGACAGGTATCGAAGACCAGGCCGCAGGTGGGGTCGTCGCCGTCGTTGCCGGGAAGAGCCGCGAGCTGCGTGATGCGCAGCTGGTCATCGAGCATGCGCGAGCCCAGGACGCTGCCTTCGATCTTTTTGGTCAGGCGCTGCTCGGCGACCTCGAGTGCCACATGGGTGCCCACGGCGAGCTTGCGGCCGTTCTCGTCGCACGGATACGCGGCGAGAACGTCGATGTAACCCACGGAGGGCGCGGCATGGTCGGCGCCGTGCTCCTTGCGCATCAGGACCTCTCCCGTGCGCTCGTGACGCTCTGCATATATATGGAAAGTGTTCGCATCGATATCGTTGGCGCGCACGGTGCAGGGCAGGTCGAGAACGACCTTGCTGATCCAGGGGCCAAAGTCGCCCAAGGTGGTGACGGTTGCGTAGGTACACGATTTGAGTTCCATGAGCTGCCTCCTTTGTGCCGCAAATACTAAACAATCGCGGCAATACAATCTAAACATGTTTAGTGTAAAGCAGAATTAGAGAATAAGCAGATGAACTCGGTAAACGGTCAAATCAAACACTCAATGAACTACTAAACACTCGTTTACTACTATCTAGCAGGGCTTTTGTTGATGAGTCAACAAGGAATTTGGGTGACAGATTATATAAAATCCCACGTAGATGGCCATTTATAAATAAACAGCACTATATGTAATGCCTTGGCATTCAATTACGTTCACCCCCGATTTCCTACCGTTCATCGGACTGCAAACGGCAAAACTGCCACAAATTCAACGCTTCGTGTAAACTAAGCGCTGTAAACGTTCAGTAAACAGATTGTTTACGACAGCGTATCTAAGGGTTCGGTAACCGTAAGGGGTTATAGTCACCGGGCCAAAGGCGTGCCTGCGCCCAAGCGATTAGGCACACGATGATATGGGGAGGGGTCCCATGGCAGTAGATAACAAGCAGATTGCCACCGATGTCCTCGAGCTCGTGGGCGGTGCGGAAAATGTCACCGTCGCCACCAACTGCATGACGCGTCTGCGTCTGACGCTCAAGGACAACAACAAGGCCGACGTGGAGAAGATCAAGAAGGTCAAGGGTGTTCTGGGCTGCCAGTTCGCCGGCAGCCAGCTCCAGGTCATCATCGGCCAGAACGTGCCCAAGGTGCTCGCCGAGTTCGTCGCCATGTCCGGCGTCAAGCAGGGTGCCGCGGTCGACGAGAACCTCGACGCTTCCAAGGAGAAGTTCGAGATCAAGAACCTGCCCAACATCATCCTCGACTACCTGTCGGGTTCCATGACCCAGCTGATTCCGCTGCTCATGGCCGGAGGTCTGTTCCGCACCATCGCCGCGGTCCTCGGCCCCACCATGCTCGGCGTTCTCTCCGATACCGATCCGACCTACACGTTCCTCTACACCACCCTGTACGAGGCCACGTTTACCTTTATCCCCATCTACCTGGGCTATGCCGCTGCTAAGAAGCTCAGCGCCTCTCCGGTTCTGGGCATGCTCCTCGGCGGCGCTCTCATGGCCCCGTCCGTCGTGAGCGTCGCGACTCAGGAGGGTGGCGGAATCATCTCCGTCTACGGCATCCAGATCGCCGCTGCCAACTACCAGCAGTCCGTCCTGCCGATCATCCTCTCGGTGCCCGTCCTGTACTTTGTTGAGAAGTTCTTTAAGAAGGTCATGCCCGACGTGCTGTCCACGGTCTTCACGCCGTTCTGCACCATGATCGTCACCATTCCCATCGCCTTCATCGTCCTTGCCCCGATCGGTAACGAGATCGGTAGCCTCATCGCCAACGCCCTCTTTGGTCTTGCTGACCTTGGCGGTATCGGTATCCTGATCGTCATGGCCATCCTCGGCGCCTTCTGGCAGCTCTTCGTGGTCTGCGGCATGCACATGCCCGTCATCCTGCTCGCTCAGGTCCAGATCATCGCCGCCGGCTACGATCCCTTCGTCTTCGTTTCCACCAACTGCGCTATGGCCGCTGTCTGGGGCTGCGCCTTCGGGGCCTTCCTCAAGATGAAGAACCCCGACGAGAAGGGTCTTGCCCTGGGTTACGTCATCTCCGCCATCGCCGGCGGCGTCACCGAGCCCGCGCTCTTCGGTATCCTCATGCGCTTCCGTCGCACCATGCTCGGTATGTTCATCGGCGGTGCCATCGGCGCTGTGTTCTCCGGCCTCATGGGTGTTACCTACTACCTGGCCGGCGGTGCCTCCAACTTCCTGGTCTTCACCAACTACCTGCAGGGTGGCCAGATGAACACCGTCTGGGCTATCGTCGGTATGGCGATCTCCTTTGTCATCGCAGCCGCCGTCGTCTTTGCCACTGGCTTCTCCAAGGAGGAGCTCGCCGAGATGGAGGCCTAAGGCCAAGCCATTCGGTCACACGCGACCTTACCTACACGACAGGGCCCCGTCAGGCGCAAGCCCGGCGGGGCCCTTCTTACAAGGTAGACTGATTGGGATGGGAGATGCCCGCCCACAAGGGCTTGCTAAACGACGGAGGCTTTCGCGCGGGGTTACCGCGAAAGAATCTGCCGGTTCGCAACTCCTTTATCAAACGAAAGGACATGCAGATGAGTTTGGGAAAGCTGACTGTCAACGGTCGCCGGGATGGCTTTTTGTGCGACGGCAAGCCATTCTTTTGGTTTGCCGATACGTGCTGGAGCGCGTTTACGAGCATTACCGAGGACGACTGGGACTACTATCTGACCCGTCGCGCCGAGCAGGGCATGAACGTGCTGCAGATCAATACGCTGCCGCAGTGGGATCGCTGCTGCCCCGATCTGGGCATTTGGCCCTATGCCAGCGAGGACGGTGTGCATTTTGATTGGTCCCGTCCCAACCAAGCGTACTGGGACCGTGCTGCCGCCATGTGCCGTAATGCCGTCGAGCACGGCATTCGTCCGGCGCTCGTGCTTATGTGGTGCAACTACGTGCCCGGTACCTGGGGCGCCAAGATTGCCGAGCATTGCGGTGCCGAGACTATGCCGCGCGAGGAGGTCCGCGCCCACGTTGCCCGCGTCGTCGAGAACCTGGGCGAGTTCGACCCCGTCTACGTGGTGACGGGCGATACCGACTTTACCAGCGACGAGGCGATCGCCTATTACGAGGACGCCCTCGACGAGGTCGTCAAGCGCGCGCACGAGGCGTTGCGCACCATGCATATCAACCGCGGCAACCGTACCATTCCGGCACAGTACCTGGACCGTCTGGACTTTTATATGTTCCAGCCCGGTCACAACTACGAGGGCCAGCCCGAGGCCTGGCACCTGCCGCAGGACTTTGTCGCCAACTATCCTAAAAAGCCGATGGTTAACTCCGAGCCCTGTTACGAGCAGATGGGTGCGTCGCGCAACGTGTACTGGCGCTTCACCGCACAGGACTGCCGCGCGAGCGTGTGGTCGTCTATCCTTGCCGGCGCCAGCGCGGGTGTGACCTATGGCGCGCACGGCGTTTGGAACTGGCAGACCAGCAAGAGCCAGGGCTCGGTGCTGGGCGAGGGTTTCGATATGCCGTTCCGCTGGCAAGAGTGCCTGCAGTTTGCGGGCGTTTGGGACTTTGGCGTGATCGAGCATGTGCTTGCCGGCCTGGGCGCTACGGCTGGCGACGACGCGCTTGCCGTGGTTCCGGCGCAGGAGCTGCTCGATGATGCGCGCGAGGCCATTCGCGTGGCGCGCGTTGGCGATCGTGTCGTCACGTACCTGCCGCGCACCACGGCGCTCAAGTTTAAGCTCGACGGTGCGTGCGGCTGGACGGCGACGGTCCTCGACATGGAGGACAAGCGCATCGCTAAGCTGCCCGTCCGCGACAACGGCGACGGCACCGTGCGCGTGGCTCAGCATCCCTTTGAGCACGACGCCCTGGTGATCCTGACCCCCAGGCGCTAACGGCTCTTCTCCAACACTTACAACCCAGTCCCTTTCATTTCGCCGCACTCATTGGGGACGTACTTAAATGAGTGGTCATTGGGGACGTTCTTTGGGAGGGCAGTTTGCGTGGCGGTTATGTGGCCCACGGTGAGACCTACGTCGGCGATATGTTGCTTCGTCTGACCAAAGTAGAGGCGTAAAACAGAGAGATAATTGGCTCCGGGCGCAACTTGCTGCATGACCATCATGGGGGGCAGCCCCTGTGGCGGTCGTGGCGATGCGCGTCCGGGGCTATGGCGCGTGAGGGGCGAATATGCAGGAGTTCTTTGGAATCGATGTGGGCGGTACGGCCGTTAAATGGGCTGTGCTGGGCGAGGATTTTTCCATCCGCGAGCGCGGGAGCCTGCCGACGGGCTTTACCACGGCTGAGGAGACGGTTTCGGCGCTGATCGGGCTCGTCGAGCCGTACCGTGAGCGTGTGAGCGCCGTAGGCGTGAGCGCACCCGGCGGTATCTACGAGGGAGATGTCACGGGAACGATCCATCGCGGCGGTGCGCTCACGTTTATGGACGGCTGCCCACTGGGAAAGCTCATGCGCGAGGCGCTGGGGGTGCCGGTCGCCGTCAATAACGACGGTAAGTGCTGTGCACTCGGTGAGTATGCGGCTGGCGCTCTGCGCGGGACGCGTTTTGGCGTGGTGCTCGCTATCGGCACGGGCATCGGCGGCGGTATCGTCATCGACGGCAAGGTCCTGCGCGGCGCGCACTGCTTTGCAGGCGAGTTCAGCTTCTTGCGCAACGATGTCACGACTGCCGCGAACATGGAAAACTCCTTTGCGGGTTCGGGCGGTTGGCGTGCGCTCCGTGATGCCGTCGTTGCCGAGAAGGGCCTGCCTGCGGATTCTCCGGTGGACGGCCGCCGCGTCTTTGAGTGGATCGCGGATGGCGACATGGCGGCGCAGCGCGCGCTCGACCGCTACGCTCGTGCCTTTGACGGACAGCTCATCAACCTGCAGGCCGTGCTCGACCCCGAGGTCTTTGTGATCGCAGGTGGTATCTCGTGCCATCCCGAGCTCGTCGATGCCCTGCGTGCGCAGATGCCGCTGGCCCTCGCGGGTTACGAAGGGACCCTTGCCGGCATTCCCGTGCCGCAGATTAAGGTGGCCGAGCTCGGCAACGACGCCAACCTTTACGGTGCTGTCCAGGAGGCCATTCGCCTGGTGTAGCGTGAGCCAAACGAGGCTGTCAAAAAAAGATAAAGGCCGGCGTAAAGCGCCCCCATTCCCTTAGCACAGGAAATGGGGGCGGTTTAATTTGAGGCGGGACTTTTTGACCGCTTGATGGGTCGCGCGTCACAGCAGCTCGCCGTGGCGGGCGATGTAGCGGCGCTTTGCTAGCTGGGTGAGCGCGATGTAGGCGGTGACTATGCCGACGAGCAGTGCGAAAAAGCTCGTGGGCAGCGTCGTAAGGCCGAGCGCATCGGCGATGGGGCTTGCCGGCAGCCAGGTGACGAGCGCCAGGCCTAGCACGGTGAGAGCGCACAGCGCGGACGCGGCGTGGTCGCGCAGGCTCGGCAGGCGCGGGGAGCGCAACATGTGGACCACGAGCGTCTGCGACCACATGGACTCGACAAACCAGCCGCTCTGGAAGATTGCGGCGAAGGTCGTCATACCCGCGGCGTTGCCCGCGGCGGCAAGCTCGGACCAGCTTGCGCCCACGGCGGCGGGGCACACCACAAAGAAGAGCGCGGCGAAGGTCACGATGTCAAACAGCGAGCTCACGGGGCCCAGCTCGAGCATAAAGCCCTTGATGGACGCGGCGTCCCAGGCGCGCGGGCGGGCAGTCCAGGCGTCGTCGACGGTATCCCACGGCAGCGCGATGCACACGATCTCGTAGACCAGCGACAGCAGTACCAGCTGCAGGGCGCTCATGGGCAAAAACGGCAAGAACAGGCTCGCGACGGTCACGGACAGCACGTTGCCAAAGTTGGAGCTCACTGTGGTCTTGAGGTACTTGAGCAGGTTGCCGTAGGTGCGGCGGCCTTCGATGATGCCGCGTTCGAGCACGCCCAGGTCCTTCTGAAGCAGGATGATATCGGCGGATTCCTTGGCAATGTCGACGGCCGAATCGACCGAGATGCCGCAATCGCTCGCACGCATGGCGGCGGCGTCGTTGATGCCGTCGCCCATAAAGCCCACGGTGTGGCCGAGCAGCTCGCGCATGACGCGCACCAGGCGTGCCTTCTGCAGTGGCGAGAGCTTGGCGAAAAGGTGAGTTATCTCGGCGCGCTCGGCAAGTTCGGCGTCATCGAGTGCATCGATCTCGGAGCCGAGCAAGACGTTGCTCGCGTCGATGCCGATCTGCTCGCAGACGGTGGCGGCGACGCGATCGTTGTCGCCGGTCAGGACCTTTACCGCCACGCCCTTGGCTTCGAGGGTGGTGACGGCGCCCGCGGCACTTGCTTTAGGTGGATCGAGGAAGGCCAAAAAGCCCATCAGCACCATGTCGCATTCGTCGGCGATGCCAAACTCGCCCACGCAGCGCGGATTGGTTTTCTGCGCCACGGCAATTACGCGTAGGCCCTCGGCGTTAAGCCCGGCGACCTGCTTGCGAATCTGGGCGAGCCTGTCTTTGGTGAGCGGCTGGGCGATGCCATCGACCTCGACAAAGGAGCAGATCTCGAGCATTTCCTCGGCAGCTCCCTTGGTAACCATCTGGGTTTTGCCCTGGGCGTCGGCTACAACTACGCTCAGGCGACGGCGCGAGAAATCGAAGGGCACCTCGTCGACCTTGGTATAGCGGTCGCGCAGGCTCTGACCCAGCATGGAATCGGGTGCGACGGTCGAGGGCGTCACGTCGGCACGGTCGATTACGGCCAGGTCGATAAGGTTCTTGAGGCCGGTCTGGAAGAAGCTGTTCAAAAACGCATGACGCAGCACGCGTGCGTCCTCGTTGCCGTCGGTGTTGAGGTGGCGCTCGAGCACGATGCGGTCTTCGGTGAGGGTGCCGGTCTTGTCGCAGCACAGGACGTCCATCGCGCCGAGGTTTTGGATTGCCGGCAGCTCCTTGACGATAACCTGGCGGCGGGCGAGGTCCTTGGCGCCCTGCGACAGGCTCGTGGTCACGATGACGGGGAGCATCTGCGGCGTGATGCCCACGGCCACGCTCGTGGCGAACAGCAGCGCGTCGATGACGTTGCCCTTGGTGGCGGCGTTGATGGCAAAGACGGCCGGCGCCATAACGAGCATGAGGCGTACGAGTAGCATGGAGACGCTCGAGACACCGCGGTCAAACGCGCTCTTCTCGCCGCGCCCGTTGAGCATCTTGGCGATGCTGCCCAGGTAGGTGTCCGAGCCGGTGGCAACGACAAGCGCCATGGCGGTGCCGTTTTGCACGGAGGTGCCGGTAAAGACGATGTTCTTGCAGGCGGAGAGCGGCAGCGCGGAGCCGTTGGCACCCTCGACGACGGTGATGGCAGCTGTCTTCTCGACGGCCTCGCTCTCGCCGGTGAGTGCGGACTCGATCACAAACAGA
>CABUOF010000008.1 GCA_902493125.1 uncultured Collinsella sp.
AAGATCTACACCACTATCCTGAGGGCGGGCGGAGATTATACCGACTCATTCAAAAGCCTGCCCATCGTGCGCAAAATCGAATCCGATGCGGGATATTTCTACGCCTTTATGTTTATGATCGACGAGGAAGAATCCCTCGTTGCACTCAACGTGCTCTCTTTTGAACACGAGCTCACCGCTAATGACTTCAGTGTTTTGCAGGCGATGTTCTACATGGACGAAGACTCCAGCTCGGAGATTTCAGCGCGACTCAAGGTCAGCAATAGCGAGGAGAGCTTCTATGTAATCGACCCTCAAGCAGATATCCAGGAGCGCCGCGAAGAACTTGACAACGATGACCGCGATGCACTCACCGCTTTGGTGCAGGCGCTCGTGATCTCGCATCTCTCGGGCGCGCACGTGGATGTGTTCCAGGGCAACGAGTCCACAGGGTTCCTCTCCTTTGACAGCTATCTCTCGTGGCTCTGGTTTGATTTTTCGCGCAAGCTGAGCACCGTCAAAATTGGCTATTGCGAGCAGTGCGGACGCGCCTACTCACTTGCCGGGCATCGTGGCGTCAAACGGCACTACTGCAGCGATCGATGCAAGACCGATGCCAAAAACGAGCGCACGCGCAAGGAGACGGCGAAGATACGTGAGTCGTTTGGAACGGGCGCCAGCGTACGCGACATCGCCAACGAGATAGAACGTCCCGCGGCCTACGTGCGCTCGCAGCTCAATAAATGGACCAAGCTCAAGCACGATCTGGATGAAGACATTGAGTCAAACGGCTTTGACAGCTCCGAGCTACTCAAACGCTGCACCATTGAGAAGCTCGACCTCAACAACCTCCTCAACGCCAAGCGCAAAAAGCAGATTCAGGACTATGCCAAACTCAAGCGCCTCGTTAAGTAGAAGCGCTGTCATTTCTTCTCCGTCCGACTGGAAAATTGCTCACATACGTGTTAGTACTATATATGTTAGTAACACGCATATGAGCGAGGCATGCCATGTTTGTCGGACGCCAGAGTGAGCTTGAGTCCCTAGAAACCGCTTATCAAAAGGGTTCCTTCCAGTTTGCCGTAGTCTACGGAAGGCGCCGCGTGGGCAAAACAAGCCTGCTTCGCGCTTTTACGCAGGATAAGCCCAGTGTGATCTTCTTTACCGGGCAGCAAACCGTTGCAAGCGAAAACCTTGCGCTGCTCAGCCGCGAGATGCTTGGTGATAGTGCCGCAGGAGCAGCATTCCCTTCCATCCAGGTTGCACTCGAGTCCGTCTTTGAACGCGCCAAAGCGGAGCAAGTCATTCTGGTCATTGACGAGTATCCTTACCTCGCCGAGAGCGACCCGGGCGTGTCGTCGTGTCTGCAAACGCTTATCGACCGACACAAAGACAAGAGCAACCTGTTCTTGGTGCTCTGCGGATCGTCCATGAGTTTTATGGAACACCAGGTGCTAGGACACCAAAGTCCTCTCTATGGGCGCCGCACCATGCAGTTGCGCATCGACCCCTTTGTCGTTTTCGATGTAGCGCAAATGCTTCCCGATGCACCCATCGAGAGAATTATCGAGCTGTATTCCGTTGTCGGCGGCATGCCGCTCTATTTATCGCAGCTTGATAGCACGCGCTCCACGCAATGGAACCTTGAGCACGCTCTGTTGCGCCAAGATGCGTTTCTGTACGCCGAGCCCCAGAACTATCTGTTGCAGGAAGTCCGAAGCCCGGCTATCTACAATGGCGTCATAGCTGCCATCGCTAACGGCTGTGTACGTCCCAAGGAAATCGCCGATGTCACCCGACTCGCAACGCCACAAGTCGCGCGATTACTCGACGCATTGATTGATCTGCGAATCGTTGAACGCGTCACGCCCGTTGCCAAAGCAACAAAACGTCAGGTGGTCTATCGAATCTGCGATAACCTGTTCAGGTTTTGGTATCGATTTGTTCCGCAGTACACGGGAACAATTGAAGAGGGGCTCGGAGCCGCTGTTGCCGCGCGTATCGTCAAGCGCGATTTGTCTACCTTCGTGGGCCCCACATTTGAAGAGGTGTGCCGCCAGTGGTTGATACGACAGGTCGTTGAGGGCGAGCTGGATGTACTGCCCAAGGCAATCGGCTCTTGGTGGGGCACTAACCCGGCAACGCGTCACCAAGAAGAGATTGACATTGTATTAGAGGATGCCGATGGCGAGCTCGTCGTTGGCGAGTGCAAATGGAGAAACGAGCCCGTAGATACCGACGTTCTTGAAACACTCGAGCGGCGCAGTGCGCTGCTGGGCCGGCCGATCAAACAGTATTACTTGTTTAGCAAGGGTGGATTTAGCGAAGCGTGTCAAAATAGAGCGGCTCAAGCAAGCAGCGCGAGGCTTGTTGGACTCGAGCAGCTACTATAAGAAAGGGGCTTGGAAACAGTTTTCCAAGCCCCTTTCAGTTTTTATTCGATTCCCACCTTTTTGAGCGTATCTTTGGTGACTGCCGCAACTTGATTGGGATCGACGTGGGATTCCCCCGAAATAGTGCCGTAACCTGAGGTTGAAAAATCAAGGAAATAATATGTCCGGTAATTGTGCCCATAGCCAAATTGCTGATATAGGGCATTATAGTCCGTCTCGGAAATTTCCTTGCCCTCCGACGCACAATAGTATTCGTAGCCATTGCCCTCGCTCGGCGCAACTCCCCAGGACTCGTAGTTGCTTACAAGCGAAAAAGCATCGCTTTTCTTGCCATATACCGAAGTATTGTCCCCGGCCAAAACCTGCCTTCCAGCAAGCAATGCCGTAATAGCATTGCTCATCTCATATGTTCTTTGGCTTACGAGGATGCTGTCGTCATCCGCTTTAATCAGCGGAAGAAACATCGTTCCTCCGTTGCTGTTATCAAGCCAATTTTGACTGTAAAGCCTCTTGATGCCACCATCAGCTGACGATCAAACCTCTACGGTGTAGGACTTCTGAAGTCCCTCCATATCTCCATTCCAGGCACTCTTTAGTTCGGCATCGCTCATACCGTTCACAACGGTCAAGAGCTCAGGCTGGCCATCCTGATCAAAATCAACGAGGTCGACAAGACAAAGCCCTCGCATCGCATAGACAGAATCAGTCACCTCAGCAATTTGCGGCTCTCCATAGCACGCGAGGTATTCCTGGCACTTTTGCTTGTAAGCGGCATGCGTAGCGGTATTGTCCGCAGCGGTGCCTCCATCCTTCTTGTCGCCTTCGCCTGTCTTTGTATCGGCCTCGTTGGCCTTAGGCACCTCGAGGGAAACCTCTTTTACGGCATCAGCGGATTTAGAGTTATCGACGACTTTGACGGGAATACTCCACTCGACTTTTGACTTGGAGTCCTTAACGGTGAGGGTATATTTCCCCGGTTTAACATCGGGAAACTGGCTTACCGTGAAGCCCTCGTCACCCTTAACCTCAGCATTGGTGCTGTAGCCGTTGTCGCCGTTCAGGGTCACCGAGTACTTCTTGAGTTTCTCGCCCTTTGCGTCGGTCGGGGTGATCTTGGATTCTTGGACCACCACGATGGCCTTGTCCTGGCCGTAATGGGCAACGTCGCCGCCGGACTTGCTAAAGAACAGCAGGTAGCTAAAGATGGCAATGACTGCCAGGCCAACGACGACACCAACGATATAGAGCGCCTTGGGCTCCTTTTTCTGTGCGGATGCATTCGCCGCAGGAGCAGGGGCTGGCGCCGCGACGGGCTTGGCGACCGGATTGCTCAGTTTTGGTCGGTCGGCACGCACGGCTGGAATCGAAGGCGATGCACCGGACGACACGTCGTCTTTAGGTTGGTCGTCTTCTTCGTCCGCTACGGGCTCGCTCTCCACGGGCGACTTTTCCTCCCCCGCCTCGGCACCGGCGAAAGGCTCCTTCTCCGTTTCGTCGCTAGCGAAAATCTCTTCCGCAGCCTCATTGATAACGGAAGGTTCTTCTGCCACTTCGTTGCTGACAGAGTTCAGCACCGCCTTTGCATCTTCGAGTGCATAGCCGCACTCGGTGCAGTATCGCAAATCGCCATCAAGCTCAAATCCACAGTTGGGACAGAACATGTTAGTCCTCCTTATCGACTTTCACCGTTGTACCGTCCTTGACCTCATCGGGGGTTACTTCGGACCCCACTTGAGACCCATCATCCCAAGACGCAACCAAAATCTCGCAATTGCCGTCCGCAAAAGAACCGAGCTCATAGTCTTCGGTGCGATACACCAGTCCCTTGGATGTCACATACAAGCATGTTGAGCCCTTGATTGAATAGTCTGAGGAATTGCTCCGCATGAGCATAGAATTGTAATCAGACGGATACTCTCTGCCCATTTCCGTAAGATACGGCCAAACTGCCGAACTCATAGAACTGGCAAGATCCTCGGTATCAATGCCAAACATGTCCTGAGGGCTGACAGTATCACCCGTATGCAAATCAAAAATAACACCAGTCACATACGTGTCGCCATGCGGACCCCATCCCGTCGAATAGCGCTCGTCACGGATACAAAAATAGTTCTCATCCATGTACGTAACCGTCACGTTTCTCGATATGCAGGGAAATTCGCCGTCGGGGTACAGCTCAGCATCTGATTGCTCATTATCTGATGCTCGATTCGTTCGCTCCGCATCAATTTGAAGGGGCTCGAGAATCGCCTTGTTAATTTTGTCTGCGACGTCGTCTTTGGCGGAGCTCTTAAGTTGCGGATAGGACCATTCCACGTCAGTCCGCTCGCCCTGATTGAGCATAGGGTCGACCGGAGCAGACACCGTCAATGACTTTGCCTCCAACGTATAGACAACTTCTTCGGCCGCCCCCTCGTCCTTCTTGGGTCTTTCGGTCGCTTGCTCCTGTTGCACGGATTGCTGCTGGAGATTGGGCTCGATGACGTTCTTGTAGAGAATGAAAGCAGCGTAAGCGATGCCTGCCGCGGCGATAAATGCGGCGATCATGATAGCAAACTGCGGCACCAGGCGGTTACCGACCTGACAGCGTTGCATAAAGAGGTTGTACATCTGGGAGTGACCGCTACCCGCGGTCTTCGAGACCGGCTCGGGACTCGGTTCTGCTGTGGACTCGACATTCGCGGATCCTATCGCAGAGTCCGTTTCGGTATTTGCAGACTCCAACATGACTTCAGCGGACGAGGATTCTCGCGCCAGCGGCTCGGCGCCGGACCCTTCCTCGGCCGCAGTTTTACCCGAGAGTCCTTCCAAGGGCAGCCCGCATTCGGTACAGTACCGCGCATCGTCACTGATCTTGCTACCGCATTTGGGGCAAAACATGGGCTTTCTTCTCCGATTCCCTTTAGTCTCACTGAGTCGTAAGTTACTCACGTGCTGTACGCTACGTAGTTTAACCATTTCTTAAGCAAGCCAATGGACCGCTTGAACAGACGCATACCCACTCAAGTGACCCTATACCGGCTAGTTATCCTGGCTCATGGCATGAGTGTCAGTGTAAGAATTTTCGCTGAACAGGTCCGCCCCCTCGAAGTCCGAGCCGATGCTCAACTTGAAGCCATTTTTTGCCGAGATGGAGAAATCGCCGCTGATATCCATATCATGCTCGCGGCCAACCGCCCTCATTTTCCGAAGTCCCACCCGTCACGTTATCAGGAGCCCGAAGTCAAAGAGATAGTAAAAGCCGATTGGGGCACATGTGATTCCATATGCCCCAATCGGCTTTATAGTCGTTTACGCCTCAGAGAAACCTAGGTGACCCGTTTGCACGCGCTAGCGCGCTGCATCAATTGCGACCTTGCCGCTCTCCAGCACGTGGACGCGCCCGTCGGCGAGCATCTGCACGACCTCGGGATACAGCACATGCTCGATCGCATGGATGTGCTCCTCGAGCGTGTCGACGTCCCAGCCCTCCTCAACAGCCAGCGCACGCTGGGCGATGATGGGACCGTTGTCGTAGATCTCGTTGGCAAAGTGCACGGTCACGCCGGTCACCTTGACGCCGCGAGCAAACGCATCGTCAATCGCATGGGCACCGGTAAAGCTCGGCAGCAATGCCGGGTGCAGGTTGACCACGCGATTGGGGAACGCCGCCAGCAGCGGCGTGTGCACCATGCGCATGTAACCGGCCATCACCACGTACTCGCATCCGCGCTCGAGCAGCTCATGCGCGATGATCTCGTCAGCCGCGATAGGGTCGGCGTAGACATCCTTGGACAGCGTGAGTGTCTGGATGCCCGCACGCTCGGCACGCTGCAAGCCCTTGGCCGAAGGACGGCTCGACACCACAAGTTCAATCGAGGCGTTGAGCTTGCCGACGGCGATCAGGTCGATCAGCGCCTGCAGGTTGGTACCCGAACCGCTGATAAGCACGCCGATCTTGAGCGGCTCGGCCGTATCGGTGCCGGTCGGACGGGTGTAGGGCACATAGCCCAGGCCCTCGGCAGCAGCCATCTGCTCGTTAGCGCTCATCGGAGTACACGACCTTACCGGAACCCTCGACGCACTCGCCCACGCGGAACGGCTTCTCGCCCAGCGCGACCAGCGCCTCGGTCACGGCAGCCTCGTCCTCGGGGGCGACGATCAGGCACAGGCCGACGCCCATGTTGAAGGTCTTGCATGCCTCGTTGGGCGCGAGCTCGGCCTGACGCGACACGTAGGTGATGACGGGCGGAACATCCCAGCCCATCTCGGCGCCGTTGCGGGTGACCACAGCATCGACGTCGTCGGCGAGCGCGCGGTTGAGGTTCTCGGTAATACCGCCGCCGGTGATGTGGGCAATGGCATGAACGTTGGCGCCACCGCGGAGCAGCTCCAGAATCGGCTTGACGTAGATGCGCGTGGGGGCCAGCAGGGCGTCGGCCAGCGAAGCACCGCCGAGCTCCTCGAGCGGACGGCTTAGCTCCTCGGCCTTAGCGGCAGCCTCGGGCGTACCCGGCTTGATGCCGTCGACGCCGATAACCTTGCGCACGAGTGAGTATCCGTTGGAGTGCACACCGGTGGAGGGCAGGCCCAGGATCACATCGCCGGGGCGAACATTCGCGGGATCGAGCATCTTGGGACGATCGACAACGCCCACGGTAAAGCCGGCGAGGTCGTAATCGGCGGGGGCCATGACACCCGGGTGCTCGGCCATCTCGCCGCCCACGAGCGCGCAACCCGCGAGCTTGCAGCCGTCGGCCACGCCCTTGATGATCTTTGCCATGTGCTCGGCCTCAATGTGACCGATGGCAACGTAATCCAGGAAGAACAGCGGCTCGGCGCCCGAAGCCAAAATGTCATTGACGCACATGGCGACCAGGTCCTGGCCCACCGTCTCGTGACGGTCCATGATCTGGGCGAGCACGAGCTTGGTGCCCACGCCGTCGGTGCCGCTGATCAGGATCGGGTCTTCCATATCCTTAAGCGCGGCGGCCGAGAACAGGCCACCAAAGCCACCGATGCCGCCGATAACCTCGGGGCGGTTGGTGTCCTTGACCATCTGCTTAATAGCGTCGACGGCGCGGCCGCCCTCGGCGGTATCGACGCCGGCGTCCTCGTACGTCACATGCTTGCTGTCGCTCATCTGAGCCTTCCTCTCCCACTACCGTGGCGCTGCGCGGGCGCCAAACGGTGCTCATAGTTGCGTTCATTTCGGCGCGCGCCATAACAGCACACGCCGTCATATCAACAAAACAGCAGGTAAAACCTACCAAAATAAACCTGTCCCTAAATGGCAGGTTTTAGGCCTCGCCGTGCTCCTCTTCCCAGCTGCGGTCGTCGTATTTCTCGACCACGGCGTCGTCGTCAAAGTGCAGCGGCTTGTCCAGGTTGCGGGGCTTAAAGCCCTCCATGAACTTGTCGCGGCCAAAGCTCTCGGGAATCGCCACGGGATAGCGGCCGGTAAAGCACGCGTCGCAGTAGCCGCCCTTGGGCATGACCTTCAGCAGGCCCTCGACCGAAAGGAAGGCCAGCGAATCGGCGCCAATGTACTCGCAAATCTCATCGACCGTCTTGTTGGCGCTGATAAGCTGCGACTGCACGTCGGTATCGATACCGTAGAAGCACGGCCAGATGACCTCGGGCGAGTTGATGCGGATATGAATCTCCTTGGCGCCGGCGTTGCGCAGCATCTTGACGAGCTGCACCATGGTGGTGCCGCGCACGATGGAGTCGTCGATGACGACCAGGCGCTTGCCCTCGATGTTGTCGCGCAGCGGGTTGAGTTTCATACGCACGCCCATGGCGCGCAACTCCTGCGTAGGCTCGATAAACGTACGGCCCACGTAGCGGTTCTTGATGAGGCCCTCGCCAAAGGGAATACCGCTCTCGTGCGAATACCCCTCCGCGGGCGGCAGACCGGAGTCGGGTACGCCGATGACCAGGTCGGCCTCGACGGGCTCCTCGTGTGCCAGCTGACGACCCATGTCATAACGGCAGGCATAGACGCTCTTGCCGTTCATGATGGAGTCGGGGCGGGCGAAGTAGACCTGCTCAAAGATGCAGTTAGCAGGCTCTTCGGCGGCAGGCACGCCCTGCTCGGACACCAGGCCCTCGGCGCTGATGCGCAAAATCTCACCGGGACGGACGTCGCGGACGTACTCGGCGCCCACAATGTCGAGCGCACAAGTCTCGGAGGCGACGACCCAGCCGCCAGCGCGGGTGACATGGGTGGTGGCGTCGACCGTCGCGGCGCCGTCCTGCGACGGCAGCTGCGAAACGGATGCGGCGTCGGCTTGGTCCAGTCCCTCATCCACGAGTTTGCCCAGCACGAGCGGGCGAATGCCGTGCGGGTCGCGGAAGGCGTAGAGCGCCTGCTCGTTAATGAGCGTCATGGCGTAGCCGCCGCGCACGAGCTCCATGGTCTTGCGAATGCCCTCGCGCAGGTGGCCCGTGCGTTGAGTAAAGTAGCCGATGAGCTTGGTCGCGACCTCGGAATCCGAGTTGGAGAGGAACGGCACGCCCAGCTCGATGAGCTGACGGCGCAGCTCGTCGGTGTTGACGAGGGTACCGTTGTGCGCAAGTGCGATGATGACGCTATTAATGGTCGAAAGATGTGGCTGCGAGGCTTCCCAGCTTTTGGCGCCGGCGGTGCCATAGCGCACGTGACCCACAGCCAGCTGGCCGGAGAGCGTCGACAGGTCGGCGTTGGAGAACACGCGGTCGAGCAGGCCCAGATCCTTGCGGACCATAACCGTACCGCCGTCACCAACGGCGATTCCCGCCGATTCTTGGCCACGGTGCTGCAGTGCACGCAGGCCAAAGTACGTCAGTCGAGCCACGTCGCGATCGGGCGCCCAGACACCAAAAACGCCGCATTCCTCATGCAGCTGGTCGGAGTCCGGATCATACGTCGACATGGTCTTCACCTGTCCCGCGGCGCGCTCGGCCGCGCGGATGGTTTCTTGAGACATGGCATCCCCTCAGAGCCTCGTATTTTGGCGTTACCCGCCTTATTATACGCACGGCGCGACGCGCTCCCCAGCGCATGAGCAGCGCTTTTTAAAAGCCCACCGAGCTAATAATCCGTTTTGCGGCCAAACATTTTATTGGGCAACCGCCTCGAGGCCGACGATCCCGCATACTTCCGTTGCGACGTGTCTCACCCGCCGTTGGGGCTTGCATTGTTGCAATTGGGACGTTCGTCCTGTCTTTTGGCAGGTCGGCGGCGTATCCTTGTACCTACAGCAAAACGAGAAAGGTTATGTATGGATCGAAACGAACTCGACCCCAGCGTCCCCAGCGCCACGGAGGTCAAGAAGATCCCCCTCATCATTAAGGTGTACGCCGTCCTGTGCATCCTGTCCGGCGTGGGCACGCTCCCTTCGGTCGGCGCCTTTATGTGGCAGGTCATCACCGCGCTCATCAACGGCAACGCCGCCGCCAAGCTCGGCGACAACACGCTCGTCGCGGTCGGCCTTATCGTCGCCGGCATCATGCTCTCTGCGGCAAGCGCCGTCATCCTGATCATCTTTGGCCTGGACCTCATCAAGAACCAGCGCCGCAATGCCGCGCGTCTGTCCTATATCCTTATCGCGTTTACCGTCGTCGAGCTTTTGGTTGACGTGATGCTCCAGGGCATCGGGCCCTTCTTGCTTCGCCCTGCCATCCAGCTCGGCATCCTCGTCGCGCTTTCGGCCACCGTCGACCCCACGCTGCGCCAGGAGCGCGAGCTGCAGCGCCGCCTGCAGGAGATGCTTGATCGCGACGCCGCCGCCGAGGGCATGCTCGGCCGCGACGAGACCGGCGAAGGCTACATCAAACTCAACTACTTCAACCTGTTCTGGGTATTCTTTGTCTGCTGCATACTCGGCCTGATCGCCGAGGACATCTGGCACATGACGGTCGACGACCCGGGCGTCTACCAGAACCGCGCCGGCATGCTGTTTGGCCCCTTCAGCCCCATCTACGGATTTGGCGCCGTACTCATGACCATGGTGCTCAACCGCTTCTACAAAAAGAACCCCATCATTATCTTTTTGGTGAGCGCGCTGCTCGGCGCAAGCTTTGAGGTGTTCGTGGGCTGGTTTATGCAGACCTCGTTTGGCGTGGTCTCGTGGAGCTACTCGCATATGAAGCTCTTTGGCATGCCCGATCCGCTCGCCGTCCTTACCGGCGGACGTACCTGCACGGGCTTCGCCTGCCTGTGGGGCCTGGGTGGCCTCATCTGGATCAAGCTGCTGCTGCCGAGGCTGCTCAAGCTCATCAACATGATTCCGTGGAAGAGCCGCTACTCGGCTACCGTCATCTTCACCATCATTATGCTGGTCGATGGCGTTATGACGCTGCAGTCGCTCGATTATTGGTATCAGCGCGTCAACGGCACGGAACCGGATATTCCCGTTGCGCAGTTCTACGGCAAGTACTTCGATAATGACTTTATGGAGAATCGCTTCCAGAGCATGACCATGAGCCCCAAGGATGCGACGCGCGTGTAGCGCCAACCGCGCCCAAAACGCAAAATGCCCGCCGGTATCACACGTACCGGCGGGCATTTTTATAAACGAGCCTTCTATCGTCGCAAGCCTCTACGCCTCGCGCTCGACCTCACTCACGCATTCATTCTTGATGGTGCCAACGAGCGCCTGCAGCGCATCGACCACGTGCGGGCGAATGTCCCCACCGATGAGCACGAGCATGATGTCGTCACCTACGGCAAGCTCGCCGCTTGCCAGCCACACGCGCACATAGCCGATACCCGGCATCGCGCGCGTCGCCTCGATGGCGGCCTGTACCTTGCTGGCGTCGTAGCCAAACACCATGCCGCCCACCTTGTGGCCCGGCGCCACGCCATCGGTCTCGACACCGCGCGCCTCGGCCTTGGGCGTCGCGCGCACCACACCGTTATGTGTCAGATACATACCGCACGCAGGTGCCGACGAATCGGCCTTGGCCTCGCGCAGCCAAGCATCAACCGAAGGCATCGTTTTGCCATTCTCGAGCATCATTTCTCCCTTACCGTCGTCGAGTAGCCAATTTGGAACGGGGCTTTTTTAGCTACTCTCGAACAACTTATTCCTCGACCGGCGTGAGCACCATGACGGCACGCGTGTTGCTCAGCGATAACGAACGACAGGTCACAAGCGTTACGACCTTGGTTGCCGAAGCAGCACGATCGGTGGCATCGCTCGCCACGGCAGAGGCACCGTCGAGCATCTCGGACAGGTAGTTCTTGAGCCCGTCGTCGCCCTCAAAATTGGGTGTGCGCGCCTTGGCATACGTGTCCTCGACAACTTTGGTCGCCAGTGGTCGCAGCTTATACGTAGCATCCCGTGTGATGTAATACACAAACTCAATGCTGTCGAACGTCGCCTGGTCGGTCGTGTCCGAGATCACATTGAACATCGACCCGTCGTTCATGTGGTGGCCGTAGATCGTGGTCTGCTGGTCAACCATTCCCGGCGCGGTGTCATCACTATCTAAGAAAATGGCACCGGACGCGTTAGATGTACCGTCAAACAGCGTGTTGAGGTATTTGGAGTTGTTGTTGGTCTGCACCACGGGGTAGTTGATGTTGGTGCCGGGCGCGTAAATCCAACCCACAACCTCGGGATTTGTCTGGGCAAGCGCATTAAAGTCAATAATTGGCACGCCACTGGCGTCCTTGTCGCTCACATATTGTTTTTCGATCTTTTGGTACGACTCGCTCGCCTGCTTGTAACCGATCTGCGCATTGATAAAGATGGCTGCAGCGGCAACGATTAGGCCGATGCCAATAATGATGAGCAAGATGGGGATAACGGAGCGGCGCTTTTTGCGCGGCGGCTCGGTATAGCTCGACGGAGCGGCGCCCGACTGTTTCGTAGAACGCGATTCTTTCTTGGCCGTATCATACGACGAAGGGCGATATGCAGCCGGCGTATCCTGGCGATGATGGGACATCGGCGTTACGGGACGCGGCGCGCGCGGCTGCTGAGGAGAGGATGTCCGACCCTGCTGTGCCGCACGGGCAGCACCCGGCTTCGACGGATCGGGAATCTGAGAAGCCTTGAATCGTTTTCCCTGATAGTCGGACATGGCTCTCCTTATACTGCGGTGAAACGGCGGAACGCCTAGGCGTCGGCCATCTCCTGCTTCATCTTCTCGATAACCTTGCGGTACTCGGGGTCGCATGCGCCCAAGATCTGCGTGGCATAGATGGCGGCGTTCTTGGCGCCGTTGATGGCAACGCAGGCCACGGGTACGCCCGAAGGCATCTGCACCATCGACAGCAGCGAATCCATACCGCCCAGGTCACTCGTCTTCATAGGCACACCGATAACCGGTAGCGGCGTAAAGGCAGCCACGACACCACCCAAGTGAGCGGCCTTGCCGGCGGCGGCAATGATCACCTTAATGCCACGGTCGGCAGCAGTCGAAGCCCACTCGTGGACCTTCGCCGGCGTGCGGTGTGCGCTCGCAATGACGAGCTCATAGGGCACACCGAGTGCCTCGAGCTCGGCGGTGCAGCCTTCCATAACGCCCAGATCGGACTTGGAGCCCATGATGATCCCGACAACCGGCTTCTGATCTGCCATAAACAAAGACCTCCTGTTGAGAGCGGTGACGCGGCGAATCCGCGACCCTTAACTACTGAGAGTAGTATAGCTGCTCCCGTCCCTGCGGTCTCTGTGGCGCTTCGCGGGCGGGCCAGGCTTTATCTTCACTCCGGTTGCTTCGCAAAGTCGTTCAGATAGAGCCTGGCCCGCCCGCGAAGCGCCCTGCGACCTACCGGATATTGCCATGACGTACGTTGGCTGAAATAATAAAGCAATGCCCGCCGTCCTTGACGGAGCGGCGGGCACGTTTGCTTAGTTGTCGCTGGGACTACTTAGCCTTGCTGCGACGATGGAAGAAAGCGCCGATCGCGGCGATGATGGCGCCAAGACCACCGACGGCCGCGACGGTCGCCGCCGTCTGGTCGCCGGTATTGGGGATCGCCGAACCGCTCTTCTTGCTGCCCTGGGCCTTGTCGCCTGCGGGCTTGCCCGCCTGGTTGCCGCCGTTTGAGCCATTGCCGGAACCCTGGTTGCCCGAGCCGCCCTGGTTGCCGGAATCGGCATCCTTGAGGCTCTCAATGGCCAGCTTGAGCTGGTCATAGGCCGCCTGGAGCTGGATGTCGGAAGCATTCTCATCACCCAAGACGTCCTCGGCGTAGGCAATGGCATCCGTCAGGGCCTTGACAGACTCGTCCGTCTTGCCCCTGGTGTCAGTCTCCTTCGCCTGCTTGACCAAGGCCTTGAGCTGCTTCTTGGTCGGGTTCTCGACCGGGGTCACCGGAGTCTTCTCAAGCGCGTCGCGAGCACTCTCGAGTGCCTTGAGTGCCTGGTCGACCTCGTCCTGCGTGGCGTTCTCGTCGTTCAGGATGGCGCGGGCGCTCGCCAAGGCGTTCTGGAACGCGGTCCAGGAAGCCTCGGTGTAGTCGCTGGCCTTAAGGTCGCCGGCTGCAACCTCGGCATCAACCTTTTCAATCGCGGCAGTGAGGTCGTCCTTCGCCACCGGATTGGGAACGGCCGTACCGTAGAACTTGAGCTCCGCCATGCTGCAGTAGGCGTCAACGCTGCCACCGCCGGCGTGGAGCACCTTGACGGTCACGTAGCGACCGCGCGCGGCACCAAAGCTCATCTGCTTCCAGTCGCCACGGTCGGTGAGCACGCGGCCGTCGTTGTCGAAGGTAAACGTACCCATCGACGTGGCGGTGCCCATCTCATAACCGTCGGCGGTGTCGGAAACCAGCACCTCGGCCTCAAAGATATCGCCGTTCGTGCCGCCGTCCTGGCGCGGCAGGAACGTGACGTCGGTGAGATCGTAGTCGCGGCCCAGGTCGACGGTCAGGTACTGGGGCATACCGGCCTTATAGGCCCAGTCGCTGTGCCAGAGCGTCTGCTCATCGCCGTCAAGAGCGTTGACGGCGTTGCTGCCCTCATAGTCGGCCTCGCTCGAGAAGCCGGTCACCTTGACGTTCTCGCGGTTCTCGGGCGTGTTGATGAGGCTCTTCTCATCGACGGGGCGCATCTTGAGGCCGTCGATTGCCTTCTCGATCTTGACCGTGGCGTCTGCGACATCCTTCTTGCTATAGCTGCCCTGGCCGCCATCGAGGAGCTTCTGAGCCGCCTCGACCGCAGCGGTGAGGGCTGCATAGGAATCCTTGGTGTAGACGGACTCGCTGTAGCCCGCGGCCTTGGAAAGCGCTGCCATGAGCGCAGAGGTGTCGACACCAGCCTTGACCTCGACCTCATAGGATGCGGTCTTGGAGGGATCGAGCACCGACGCCACCGTGATCGTTGCCTTGCCGGCCTTGTTGGCGCGCAGGTAGTAGCTCACGCTATCGCCGGCCTGGACAGCGGAGACGCTCACCACAGAAGGATCGGAGCTCTCGACCGTCACATAGGGGTAGCCGGCGCTCTCGGGCGTGGCCTTGGCGTCGACGAGCGTCACATCGCCCTCGAAGAACTCGGTCTGGTTCTTGCCCAGTTCGACACCCTCGATGGCCTCGACACCCTGTGTGTAGTTGAAGTTGATCTCGCGCAGCGTGAGCATCTGGTCACCCGATGCCTCAAGCGGCGTGATCTCGACCTTGGTCGCCTTCTTGCCCTTGTTCTCGGCAGAGAGGCCAAAGGCGTAGCGAGCCTGATAGGAATCAAAGCTTCCGCCCGAGAACTCCTGGGTCGAGCCGTCCTCGAACGTCACGACGGACTTAATCTTCTGCACGGTGCCGTTGCCACCGTTGCGGTTAACGACCTCGACACTATCGAGTTTCGACGGCGTCTTGAAGGCGAACGTCATCGTGGCGGGCAGCTTGACGTAGGTCGGCATCTTGCCGTCGATCCAGTTGGGCCCATAGTTCCACAGGAACTCGAAGTCGTTGCCGCCCTCATTGTTGTCGAACAGTCCGTCATAGCTCTTCTGCTGGATGAGCTTCTCGACGTTGGTGCCGTCGTCGGTGGGGAGCTCGTCGTTGGTCATCGTGATGTCAAAGGCGTCGCGGCCGTACTCGGACTTGGTGGGCTGCGGGACACCGGGCATCGTCACGGTGCCATCACTCACGAACTCGAGCGCGTCGCACGCCGGGCCGACGAGCCAAGACGTCGAGGGCAGCTCGACCTTGCCGGCCGTCTTAGCCTTGAGTTTAAAGCTCGCGACCACACCAGTACTGTTGAAGAGCTTGGCGTCGCCGCGGTTGGCGAAGGCCAGGTTGATGGTCTGGTGGCCATCCGTGAACTGCACTTTCTCGCGCGAGAGGTTCTCCATGCCCGCCGTCGACGCATCCTGCGCGATGCTCTCGGAGACATACTCGAACTGGTCGCTGTTGAAGTTGACGAGCGCACCGAGCGCGTTGACGTTCTCGGCGTCGGTGGCGTAGACGTCGACCGTGATCTCGTCGCCGGCCTCGACCTCCATCTTGCTCGGGATCACCGCGAGGGTGCCAGCAGCCTTGCCCTTTTGCTTGGTGCCGCCGTCGAGCGCCGCCATGGTGAAGGAGTAGTCGTACACGTCGTAGACGCCGTTGCCGTTGAGGTCGGCGAAGTGGGCGCGGATCTGGGAGTCGAACGTCGAGGTGTCGGGCTCGCGGTTCTCAAGACCCAGGTAATTCTTCATGTTGGAGTAGTCGCCGTCGGAGACCGTGGCCTTGTTGAGGTTGGAGCCCACGGCGAAGCCGTCCGTGCCGTCGGTCTTGTAGATGGCGATCTCGGAGGCGGAGAAGAAGTTGCCCACGGACGCGAGCGGCGTCATACGCACGTAGCGCGCGGCCACGGCGCCGTCGAACGCCACCGTCTTGCAAGCGGCGGAGCGCTCCCAGTCGACCTCCTGCGTCGTCCAATGCACGCCGTCGAGGCTCGTCTCGATGCGCATCTTGGTCACAGTGCCGTTACCGGCATCATCGCGCGGATAGTACTCGAGCTTGTCGAGCTTGTAAGCGCGACCGTAGTCAACGGTAAGCGCCTTGCCCAGATCGTTGCCACCGGAGTGGAAACCGCCGTCGCCCGACTGGAACTCATGGTCGAAGGCGAGTTCGGCCTTATGGCTACCGTAGAGCGAGCCCTCCCAAGTGATTTCCTCGGCCTCAGGCACGTTCCGCCACGGGTCGAGCGCAGAGTTCGCCTCAAGCACGTCGCTCCATGCGGAGTAGCCATCGGCGTTGCGCGAACGAATCTGGTAGGTATGCTTGCTGTTGTAGGCAAGATCGGTATGCGTGAATTCTGCCGCATCGCCCACGGCGAACACAGTGCCGTCTACCTTAAGGTCGTAGGAGGTAGCACCATCGACCTTCCCCCAGGTGAGCTTAATGCTCGTGGGGGTCGTGGCGTCCTCGGGGGCAGCAAGGTTCGCGGGTGCGGAGAGGCTCTCGTTGAAGCGGTCGGCCGCGAGCGTGGCATCGGCGTTCACGAAATCGCCCAGTTCGAGCGTCTGCGCTGCCGTGGCGACATCGGTCTTCGCGAACTTGACGTAGACCTTGGGATTCGTGGTGATCTTGGTGTTGTTGAAGCTCTCGCCCTGCTCGGCCTCGGTGCTGCCTGCGTCGCTACCGTAGTGGTTGAGGTTGGGGGTCTCGTTGTAGAAGTAGACCGCCTGGCCGGCCTCGGGGGTCGCGGCGTCAAAGGCCTCCTGCGAGTCGACCTCAACCACGTTGAGCGCGGATCCGCCGTTCTTGGCGGAGACGCTCGTGGGCTTGGCGGAGACGTTGGCCACAAAGGTCGTGGTGCGGTTGGAGTCGTAGCCGCTGTAGCCGCCCTGCGAGGCCTCGGCGGTAAAGGTCGCGGTGCCGCCTGCGGCCTCGGATCTGTAGACGGTGCTCACATGCTCACCGTAGGAGATATTGTCGATCGTACCGTAGGAATCGTCCTCAGTCGTGTTGTTCTCGATGGAGGAGCCGTCGTCCTCGTACTGCGTAAAGGTGCCGTCGCCCTCGGTGGCGAAGAATTCGACGATACGCTGGCTGCGGTCGGTACCCTTGGTGTTGGTGTCGCTCACGGCCTCGGGGTTGTTGTTCTCGGCGTACATCGGCACGATAGCGTTGGCCTTCACAAACAGCGGCAGCTTCCAAAGCGGAGCCTCGTAGTTGTTGAGAACCTGGCCGCCGCGATACTGCTTACCCGAGAAGTAGTCGATCCAGATGGTGGGATTCTCGTCGGTGCCGTAGTTGGGGAGGTAAATCCCATTGCGAATGTCGTTGCCGTTCTCATCTGCCTGGGTATCCTGATACACCGGTGCCACTAGGAAGTTCTCACCGAACATATACTGGTACTGCGTCGAAGTGCTTGCGGCGTACTCGGAGTTGTCGGAAAGCAGCATGGCGCGGATCATGGGCAGGCCGGCATCGCCGTTACCCGTGTCGATGTTGGCCGCCGAGGCCGCGCTCGTGTAGATATAGGGCATGAGCTGCGCCTTGAGCTTGAGGTAGAAGCGCGAGATGCCTGTGTAGGGATCGCCGTGCGTCATGGGCGATTTGCGGTAGGTGCCCCAACCGTCCATATCGAGCATAGAGGGCGTGAACGTCTTCCACTGGTAGTCACGCGCAGAGATGATGGGGTCGCCGCCAAAGATGCCATCCATGTCGGAGCCGATGTTGGGGTTGCCCGAAAGACTCTGACCGATATACGTGGGGATATGGAAGCGAATGTACTCCCAGTTACCGCCATACTGGTCGCCGGTCCAAATGCCGCCAAAGCGCTGCGTGCCGGCCCAGCCATCGAGCGTGATGATGTTGGGGCGCTTGTTGGCGCCGGTCGTCACCGTGTCATAAGCTGTCTTGATGCCATTAAGACCAAAGGAGTAGCCAGATCCAACCCAGGCGACGTCGGTCTTAAGGGTAGAGATGCCTCCCGTCTTGACCTCGGCGTCGAAGTCGCGAAGCAGGTGCCACGGGGTCTCGGAGTTGCTGTCGGGCTCAAGGTTGGACTGGGTCCACAAGCCCGTGCTCACACCCTTGGAGTTGGCATACTCGGTGAACTTCTTAAGGTTGTCGACATTGGCACGCACAGCGTTAAGACGGTCAGCCGAGCTCGTTCCGTCGGAGTTGACGCCGCCGGTCTTGTAGTAACCGTTCTGGCCATAGCCGGCGCCGTAGCCGTCGTTCGGCAGGAACCAACCGAGCGGCATGTCGTTGTCCTCGTAGTCATCGATAACCTGCCGAGCAGAGAACTGGCGGTCGAAATCGGTCGCTTTCATGTTCTCGGTATCAACCGAAGGGCCCTCACCGTTGAGCGTCTCGGCCGCAAGTGTGCCGTCGAGCTTGTAGCCCGTCGACATGCCAGACTCGTACTTAACGTCGCCCTTCTCGCTCGAGGACTTGCTGCCCTTGGTCTCCCACTTCTTTTGACCCGAGGTCGTTGACCAGCCATCACGGTTGTAGGCATTAAGATGACCAAGGTAGAACCCGTACTCGGGCAGCAGTACCGGGTTACCGGTCACCTTGTAGTAGTCCTGCAGCATCTCGGTTGCCACGTTCGAAGCGCCCTCGTTGGTCGCCACGAAGTAGTAGGCATCAAACTCATTCTCGCTGTGCAAAGTCGTGACCGTCGATGAGTCCGTGGAACCGAAGTCGTAGGAACCCTCTGCAAACGTGTTTCGGAGTACGCCGTAGCCGTCACTCGTCCAATAAAACGGGTTGGGCGAGGCAACGCCGCCATCGGTCCAGTTGTTCGTGTTGGAGATGGCGATGGTCTGGTTGGTGTGCAGGAAGCGTCCGTTCTGGGTGCCGCCGCCAAAGAAGTTCTCGGACTTCTCCTTGGCGAGCGTCTGGACGGTACCCTTCTTATCAAGGTCGAGGGACGCGGACTCGGAAACCACGACACGGTCGCCTGACTTGATACTCATCTTGCCAGTCGCCTTGTCCAGGATCACGGTCGCCTTTCCGCCGGTGATCTCGATAGTGTCGCCCTTGTCGGCAACCGTCGCGCTCGGCTTGCTGTAGGTGTCCGAGGTATCGGGCTGAGCCTGGATTTTAGCCGTGTGGGACTTACTGCGCGGCGTGGCGTAATCGGAAAACTCACCCTTGGGGTCGACGTTATAACGGAAAATACCGTCCTCGAGGAACGTAATACGGCCCTTGATGCCGTCAGCGAAATCGATGTCGACGACATTCGAGGCAGACTGGGACACGGTCGCCGAGTCGACGCCCTTGAGTGGCGTGGCAATCGCCTGCTGGGGATTGGCAAACACGAGCGTCGCTGCAGTGGCAACGAGGACCGCACTTCCCTTCACCCACCGTTTCGTAAAAATGGAATTCCTGCGCACCTGGTCTCCTTTCTTCCGAGATGCTAAGGCGCCGAGGGCGCCCCCCCCCGGCAGCATGAGAAAACGTATCAAACGGGGATGTTCGGTACATTCCGCACAATGGGGCCACCCGTTACCAAGGGGCCAACTGGTAGTAACCAGATAGCCACCTACTAGGTCATATCAATATATGGGAGCACTTGCGCATCCAAGTTCGGAATTCTCCCAGCGACAGTAAAATGAGCGTCAACGGCAAGGTGGGCTTAATAAGCCATACCAATTGGTTCTTCAGTCAAATACCAATCTAGCAAAAATGTACTGTTTATCTGGTATTACACAGACCATACCTTTCCCTCGGGAACTGGGCTTCGCGAAGTTTCCCGAGAGAAAAGCTCGACCGCCGTCCTGCGACCTACCGGAGATTGCTATGACGTACGTTGGCTGATTTGGTTTGGAATGAGAGGTTGACGGAGGGTGGTGGACAGTTAGTTCAGATTTGTATTTTTTGGCCGGGTCCTTACGTGCAAACGTATCGTTTTGAAGCCGTTTTAGACCCAATGACGCCCTTTTCTCATTCCTGACTGCGCATCCTTGTCGCATCAGACCGCCAAGAACGGCTCATTTGAGCTCAAATCGGCCTTTTCCACCCTCACAAAAATACAAATCTGAACTAACTGTCCAGCGGCACTCTCAGCCAGCCACAAAAAGGTCCTCCGGTGAATGCAATTCACCGGAGGACCCCATACAAAACGTGGGCTCTGCCCACACTCTCTTTTTTATCCAGCCCTAGTCATCGCGCAAAGCCCCTTCCGCAGCACACGGAGCAGCCAAGTCACCGCAGGCCGGGGCGGGAGGCGGACCTTTCTCTCGGAAAACTTCGCGAAGCCCAGTTTCCGAGAGAAAGTGTCCGGCTGCCGCCCCGGCCGGCCAGGTCAACTACACCGTGTACTGCGGCAGGTCCTGCAGGGCGATGACGTCCATGCCCATGTCGTTGGCGCTACCGTGGCCCTGTTGGTCCTCGCGCACGGCCTCGATGGCGCTCACGTACGTATTGGCCGCAGACATCGCGGTCACGCAGGTTACGCCGCGGCGCACCGCCTCGGTACGCAACAGATAGCCGTCGCCGCGCGAACCCGGGCCGTACGGCGTGTTGATAATCACCGCGATCTTGCCATCGGCGATGAGGTCGCCGATGTTGGGGCGCTCGCCGTCGTGCGGGCCGCTAATCTTCTCCACGATCTCGCACGTCACGTTGCCTCCACGCAGCACGCGCGCCGTACCCTCGGTGGAGCAGATGTCAAAGCCCAGGTAACGCAGGATACGCGCGACCGAAAGGATGTGGCGCTTGTCGCGGTCGCACACGCTGATGAATACCTTGCCGGCGCTCGGGTCGGGCAGCTTGTAGTCAATCGCCAGCTGCGTCTTGGCGTATGCCTCGGGATAGCTCTTGGCGATACCCATAACCTCGCCCGTCGACTTCATCTCGGGACCCAGGATAACGTCGGCGCCCGGGAAACGACCCCAGGGCATAACGGCTTCCTTCATGCAGAACCAGTCCAGCTGACGCTCGTCGCTCGGCAGGCCCAGGCTGGCGATGGAATCGCCCGCCATGATACGCGCCGCGCACTTGGCCAGCGGCACGCCGGTGGCCTTGGAGATAAACGGCACGGTACGGCTGGCACGCGGGTTGGCCTCGATCACGTAGACGGTCTCGCCCTTAATGGCGTACTGCACGTTGACCAGGCCGCGTACGCCCAGCGCCATCGCGATGCGACGCGTGGTCTCGCGAAGCTTTGCCTGCAGGCTCTCGCTAAAGCTGAACGGCGGGATGCAGGTCGCGGAGTCGCCGGAGTGGATACCGGCCTCCTCGATATGCTCCAGAATGCCGCCAATGTAGACCTCTTCGCCATCGCACAGGGCGTCGACATCGGACTCGATCGCACCCTCCAGGAAGCGGTCCAGATACACCGGGTAGTCGGGGCTAATGCGCGCAGCCTCGGCCATGTAATCGCGCAGATGCTCGGCATCGTAGGCGATCATCATGCCGCGGCCGCCCAGCACGTAGCTCGGACGCACCAGCAGCGGGTAGCCGATGTGCGTGGCAACGGCCTCGGCCTCCTCAAACGAGGTGGCCTGGCCCGCCGGCGGGTACATGATGCCCAGCTTGTCAAGCAGAGCAGCGAAGCGCTCGCGGTCCTCGGCAAAGTCGATGGCATCGGGCTTGGTGCCCATGATGTTCACGCCGCTCTCCTCGAGCATGCGCGCCAGCTTAAGCGGGGTCTGGCCGCCAAGCGTCACCACGACGCCATCGGGGCGCTCAACGTCGATAACGTCCATGACGTCCTCGTAGGTGAGCGGCTCAAAGTACAGGCGGTCGGACGTGTCGTAGTCGGTCGAAACGGTCTCGGGATTGCAGTTGACCATGATGGTCTCAAAGCCGCGGGCCGCCAGCGCGTAGCTCGCGTGCACGCAGCAGTAATCGAACTCGATACCCTGGCCAATGCGGTTGGGGCCGGCGCCCAGGATCATCGCCTTGGGCTTGTCCGCCGGCGTGGTCTCGTCGGGAGCCACGCACTTCTTGGCATCTGGGCTCGTGCGGTAGATGTTCTCGTACGTCTTGTAGTGGTACTCCGTGGCGCTCGAGAACTCCGCAGCGCAGGTATCAACCGTCTTCATGCTGGGAACCACGCCCAGGCCCTTGCGGTAGGCGCGCACAAAGCGCTCGTCCGAGCCGGTCAGCGCGGCGATCTCGGCGTCGCTCGTACCGTACTGCTTGAGCAGGCGCATCGCATCGGCGTCGATATCCTCCACACGCAGGCCGCGGATGCTCTCCTGGACCTGTACCATATCGTTGATACGGTTGAGGTACCACGGATCGATACCGCAGATGGCATGGATGCGAGCGATGTCCCAGCCACGGCGCAGGGCCTCGACCACAAAGAAGATGCGATGCTCGGTCGGGGTCGCCACGGCCTGAGCAAGCTCGTCGTCGCTCAGCTTATCGGCACCCTCTTTGCCACCGGCGCAAATGCCCTGGTGACCGTCCTCCAGCGAACGCATGGCCTTGCCAAAGGCCTCCTCAAAGGTGCGGCCGATCGCCATAATCTCGCCCACGGCCTTCATGCGCGTGGTGAGCGTGGGGTCGGTACCCTTGAACTTCTCGAAGGCAAAGCGCGGCACCTTGACCACACAGTAGTCGATCGTGGGCTCAAAGCAGGCGGGCGTAGCCTTGGTGATGTCGTTGACGATCTCGTCGAGCGTGTAGCCCACAGCCAGGCGCGCGGCAGCCTTGGCAATGGGGAAACCCGTGGCCTTGGAGGCCAGCGCGGACGAACGGCTCACGCGCGGGTTCATCTCGATGACGATCAGGCGGCCGGTCCGGGGGTTCACGGCAAACTGCACGTTGGAGCCACCGGTCTCGACGCCGATCTTCTCCAGAATGGCGAGCGAGGCCACGCGCATGCGCTGATACTCAAGGTCGGAGAGCGTTTGCGCCGGCGCCACGGTGATGGAGTCGCCGGTATGCACGCCCATGGGGTCGAGGTTCTCGATGGAGCACACGATGATGCCGTTGCCGGCGTGGTCACGCATGACCTCCATCTCGTACTCTTTCCAGCCCTCGATGGACTCCTCGACCAGCACCTCGTGGGCGGGCGAGAGCTCCAGGCCCTGGCTCACGATGGAGACGAGCTCCTCGTGGGTGTGAGCGATGCCGCCGCCGGCGCCGCCGAGGGTAAAGCTCGGGCGCAGTACGCAGGGATAGCCCACGCGCTCGGCGATGGCCTCGGCGTCGGCCACGCTGTAGGCATAGCCCGAGCGCGCGACCTCCAGGCCAATCTCGGCCATGGCCTCGTTAAAGAGCTTGCGGTCCTCGCCGCGCTCGATGGCGGCCAGGTCGCAGCCGATCATCTCGACGCCGTACTTGTCGAGCGTACCGTCTTTCGCCAGCTCGACGGCGGCGTTCAGACCGGTCTGGCCGCCCAGCGTGGGCAGCAGCGCGTCCGGGCGCTCTTTCTTGATCACGCGCTCGATAAACTCGGCGGTAATGGGCTCAACATAGGTGCGGTCGGCAAGACCCGGGTCGGTCATGATGGTCGCCGGGTTGGAGTTGACCAGGATGACCTCAAAGCCATCCTCCTTGAGCACCTTGCAGGCCTGGGCGCCGGAGTAGTCGAACTCGCAGGCCTGGCCAATAACAATGGGGCCCGAACCGATAACGAGGATGCGCTTGATGTCAGTACGTTTCGGCATGTTAGTTCTCCTCGGTCTCAGCGGTCTCGGACTCAGCAAAGTTCCAGCCGGCAAGGCGGTCCTTCGCGGTATCGATGTCCAGGTAGTTCTCCTCGCCGTCCATGAGTCGCGTAAAGGCGGTAAAGAGATAGTGGGCATCGGTGGGGCCAGGCGAAGCCTCGGGGTGGTACTGGACCGAGAAGCACGGGGCGTCGAGCAGCTGGATACCCTCGGCGGTGCCGTCGTTGAGGTTCACATGCGTCAGGCGAATGCGGCCAAAGCGCTCGTTCATCACGACCGGCGCGATTCCGCGGCGCACCCAGACGCGCAGATCTCCATCGGCCGCATGCTCGGTCTCGCCGCCGGAAAGCTCGGGGACAAGCTTGCCCAAGCTGGGGAACAGCAGGCCAAAGCCATGGTTTTGCGCGGTGATCTCCACACGGCGGCTTACCAGGTTCATAACCGGCTGGTTGCCACCGCGGTGACCGAACTTAAGCTTTTCCATCTGGGCGCCGCAGGCCAGGCTGATCATCTGGTGACCAAGACAAATACCAAAGACCGGCACCTTGCCGATCAGCTGCTGCACCTGCTCGTAGGTCTCCACCACGGCGTCGGGGTCGCCGGGGCCATTGGACAAAAAGACACCGTCGGGATTCATGTCGAGCACCTCACTCGCGGGCGTATCCCACGGCACGACGGTAAGGTCGCAGCCGGCGCGGACCAGCCCCTCCAGAATGCCGCGCTTCACACCGCAGTCGTAGGCGACCACTTTGTGACGGGCAGGAGCGGCAGCCGTAAGCGCAAAGTCATGCGTGGCAGGCAGGTCGGCGGCCACAAACTCGTGAGGTACGGGGCAACTTACGGTCTTGACCAGGTTCTCGCCTACCAGCGTGGGCGCAGCGGCCAGACGCTCGACAAGCTCGTCGACGTCGAAGACCTCGGTCGAGATAATGCCCATCTTGGAACCATTGTCGCGCAGATGGCGCACTAGAGCGCGGGTGTCGATACCCTCGATAGCGACGATGCCGTGAGCGCGCAGGTACTCCGGCACGCTGACGGCCGAGCGCCAGTTAGAAGGCGTGGCGCACATGTCGCGAACGATCATGCCGCGCATAGCCGGAGCGCTCGCAGGGCGCACGGCGTCGCCGGGGAAGGCCGACTGGACGTCGGTCTCGTCGATACCGTAATTGCCGATCTGCGGATAGGTCATGGTTACGATTTGGCCGGCATAACTCGGGTCGGTCATGACCTCAAAGTAGCCCTCGAGCGAGGTGTTGAAGCAGACTTCGCCGGTCGCGGTGCCCTCGGCGCCGCATGCACGTCCATAAAAAATGGTCCCATCCTCAAGATACAGGATGCAGGGACCACAGGTGCCCTTGCTGGTTTTGGCCAGCATACGCTGGCAAAGCTCGCTGGGCGCGAAGGTGCGGGCGGCAGCGCCCGCGGTATGGTTGTTCGCCATAGTTCTCCTTCCCGGTCTCACAGGACCGGCTTAAAGGTGTGTAGTTAGGCCTCGCGGTATTGTAACCGTAAGCATGCCTCATGGCGTTAATTTCATCGAAATGTTTACGAAATGATAATTATGACTTTCTATGCATAATGATTTTTTAATCCCCGTCCCAGAAAAATCATCCCGCGGGGCTTGTGGCTCACGCGGGATGATGGCCTTTTACTTTTTCTTGTCCTGCTCCAGCAGTTCGGACGGTGTGCGATCGGGCTTGCCGCCGCGGAAAATCTCGCGGCCATGCAGACGATGCTCCAGGTCACGCTCGGCCTTTTCCTCGTCAATCTTGGTCTGGCTCACCACCGGGTCCTCAATCAACGACGACACCGAGTTCACCTGCTTCTGAATGCGCTCGGCGATGGTGTCATCCATACTCACGATGCGCATCTTCCAGTCGATACTCGTGGCGTTGGATGAGCTCTTGGTCCACACGAACGTCAAAATGGCGCTCTGGTGGCCCCGCGCGGGGAACATGCCAAAGAAGAAATCATGCTGGATATTGCTGTCCTCATCGATATAGGCGTGCACGTTGTACACTACGCGGTCAATCTTATCGTTGAGCAGCGCGTTGGTCGCAAGCGCCGCGGCCTGGATCTGCCCGTTGGACAGCAGCTCGAGCTCGTTGGCAGACGATGTGTCCAACACCGTCACCTCGACCGTGCCCGTGCGTTCATCGGCTTCATCGACGGTGAAGTCGAGCGGGAACTGCGTAAAGCCGTTGCCCCATTCAAGTCCACCCTTGAGCGCGGTCGAAACGGTATCGACCGAAACGCTCTCGGACAGGTTGGCAGTGTTCAGACGACGCATCACGCCGTAGCCAACCTGCATGCCCACGATCAGCACAAAAATACCGATGACCACGGCCATCGCGGTCTTCGTAATGGTATGGCTCACCTGCGAGCCCGAAGGATCGTCCTCGGACAGCGGGTCGATATGTTTTGCCTGGCTCGCGCGGTCCTCGCTGCGCAGCTGCGCTAGCGCCGCTTTGTCACCGCGCTTGGCCGCAGCCTCCTTCTCACGCATGCGCTCGGTACGCTTTTTGGCAAGCGTAGGATCCAAGACGCCGGATGCATCGATTTCGGAGAATAACTCCGTCACTTCTTCCGGAGTCAAAGGGTTCTTGTCAGCCATAAACTTCCTGTCATATCAATCAGTCGAGCTCGTGCGCACGCGCACCTTCGAACTGCATTCGATAGTAACGGGCATAGGTGCCGCCACGGGCGAGAAGCTCCTCGTGCGTGCCACGCTCCACAACGCGACCATGCTCAACGGTCGCAATCTCATCGGCATGCTTAATGGTCGAAAGACGGTGGGCGATGATAATCGTGGTGCGGCCGCATGCCAGCTCTTCGAGCGACTCCTGCACCGCCTCCTCGCTCTCGTTATCCAAAGCGCTCGTCGCCTCGTCCAGAATCAGGATCTTGGGGTTCTTGAGAAACACGCGCGCGATGGCAACACGCTGCTTCTGTCCGCCCGAAAGACGGCTGCCGCGCTCGCCCACGACCGTGTTATAGCCCTGTGGAAGCGACTCGATAAAGGCATCGATGTTGGCGCGACGGGCGGCCTCGGCGATCTCTTCCGCCGTAGCGCCCGGCTTGCCGTAGGCGATGTTCTCGCCAATCGTACCGTCAAACAGATAGACATCCTGCTGCACCAGGCCGATGGCACGACGCAGGCTATGCTGCGTCACGTCACGCACATCTTGGCCGTCGATGCTAATAGATCCGGCGGCAACGTCGTAAAAGCGCGGCAGCAGCGAACAGGTCGTGGACTTGCCGCCGCCCGAGGGGCCAACCAAAGCGATGGTCTGCCCAGGCTTGATGGACAGGTCCATATGGTCGATAACGGGACGCTCGTCGGCATCGCCCTCGCCCAGCTCAACATCCTCGTAGTTAAAGCACACGTCGTGATACTCCACGGCGCCGGCAGTCACCTGCAGATCCGCAGCGCCCGGCTTGTCCTGGATATCCGGCGCGGTCGAGAGCACCTCGTCCATACGCTTAAAGCCGGCGATAGCCTTCTGATACGTTTCGGCTGAATTGACGAGTGTCTCGAGCGGCGTGCAGAACAGCGAAATATAGAGTGCAAAGGTCGCCATATCGACCGCCTGCAGCTGGCCTTGGGCAACCAGCCAACCGCCCAGCAGCACCACGATTACGTACAGCACGCCCGAGAGCAGGCCATACGTCGCAGTGTAGACGCCCATGGCGTGATACATGTTCTCCTTGGACGAAAGGTAGCGATTGTTGGAGGCGCGGAACTTGAAGCGTTCGGTCTCCTCATTGGCAAAGCTCTTGACCACACGCATACCCGCCAGCGAATCCTGCAGCTGCGCATTGATGCCGCTAATTTTTTTGCGGTTGTCGCTAAAGACCTCGCGCATGCGCATGTTCTGCCAAAACATGATGACTGCAAACGCCGCCGTCACCACAGCCATGGCAAGCGCCAGCACCGGGGCGATGGTAAAGAGGATCACAAACGAGCCGATAATCTCGATGCCGCAGATGATAATCCACTCGGGCACGTGATGCGCCGCCTCGCAGATATCGAACAGGTCGTTGACCACGCGGCTCATCATGTCGCCCGAGCTGTTGCGGTCGAAGTATGCAAAGCTAAAGCGCTCATACTGGTCGAACAGGTCCTCGCGCATTTTGGACTCCATACGCGCGCCCATCACGTGACCCCAATAGCTCACAAAATAGCGGCAGGCGCAGCGGACGGCATACATCAGCACCAAGCCCACCGCGATCATGCCGAGCGCCTGCATAATGGCAGCCTGACCCTGAGTAAATAGCCCGCCGGTCAAATTGCGCAGGATAATGGGGAACGCCAGGTCAATGGCGGCAAGCACCAAAGCACAAACAGTATCAGCAACAAAAAGCCCCATCTGGGGCTCGTAATACGAAAGAAACCTCTTAAACATGCAGTCCTCGAAGAAAAATAAATAGCGTGATAAATCCGGTTGAGCCGGTCGGGCTGAAAACAAAGCGTCCCAACAAACATAACGCCGATGTTCTAGCAACGTCAGCGAAAACGTCCCTAAGCGAGCAAGGTGCCTTGAAAGAGGAGCGACGCGTACTTCGGTACGCCAGCGACGATTGAAAGGCGGATTGCCGCTTAGGGGCGTTTGCAGCGTCGACTCGTTACGCGGTTTGGTAAAACCGCGTAAGCTAGAGCTCCGTGCCCCCAAGGCGGTGCGCGACGCTATCGCAAGCCAAAGCGCCTACGACGGTCTTGGCGTCTTCGATCTTGCCGTCGAGTACGGCGTCGATCAGCTCGTGCAGCGGCACCAGGTCCACGTTGACAAACTCGTCATCATCGGGGTTGGGCGCATCAAACTCGAGCTTGGTAGCCAAGTAGATGTGGATAATCTCATCGCAAAAACCGCAGGACGTGACAATCGACGTCAAAAAGCGAATGCGACCAGCCCTAAAGCCCGTCTCCTCGTGCAGTTCGCGCTTGGCGCAATCGAGCGGGTCCTCGCCCGGATCGAGCTTGCCGGCGGGAATCTCGACCGTCACGCGGTCGATGGCGGTGCGGTACTGACGCACCAGTACGATCTTGCCGCTCTCGGTCAGTGCCACAACGGCCGCCGCACCCGGATGGCGAACGATATCGCGGGCGCTGCGGTGACCGTTGGGCAGCTCAACCTCAAGACGGTGGACGTCGAGGATCTTGCCCTTCCAGGCGCACTCCTCCGAAAGAATCTTCTCGTGCAGCTCGGCATCGTGCGGGTCGTCGTCGCCCAGCACCAGCGCCGGCTCGTCAGCGACCTCGCCACCAGGCTCGCCCTCGGCGTGCCCATACATGCGGCTGTCCTCTTCGACGATCTGCGCGTCCACGAGCTCTTCGTTCTTCTCGTCCATCCGTCTCATTCCTCTCGGATTTTAGGCATCCCAGGCGTCGCGGCCGCGCAGCGCGCGCAGGCCGATATCGTGACGCAGGGTCTTGCCCTCAAAATCAATCTTCTCGCAGGCCTCGTAGGCAAGGTTGCGAGCGTTCTCGAACGTGTCGCCCAGAGCGGTCACGGCAAGCACGCGGCCACCATTGGTCACGAGCTGGCCGTCCACCACGGCAGTGCCCGCGTGGTACACGGTCACGTTCTCCATGGCCTCGGCATCGGCGATACCGGTAATGACCTTGCCTTTCTCGTAGCTGCCGGGATAACCCGCACTCGTCAGGACAACGGCCACGGCCCACTCGTCACGCCAGTCGAGTTCAATCTGGTCGAGCTCGCAGTTGGCACAAGCCAACATGACCTCGACCAGGTCGTTCTTAAGGCGCGGCAGAACGACCTGCGTCTCGGGGTCGCCAAAGCGGGCATTGAACTCCAGCACCTTGGGGCCGGCAGGCGTGAGCATAAAGCCGCCGTACAGGCAGCCGCGGTAGTCGATACCCTCGGCAGCGAGCTCGGCCACGGTCTGCTCCATGACCTTCACCATGGTGGCGTGCTCCTCATCGGTCACGATGGGCACCGGGCTGTAGACGCCCATGCCACCGGTGTTGGGGCCCTTGTCGCCCTCGAGCGCACGCTTGTGGTCCTGCGAGGTGGCCATGGGGCGCACGGTCTTGCCGTCGGTAAAGGCCAGCAGCGAGCACTCGGGACCAACGAGCATCTCCTCGATGACCACGGTATTGCCGGCATCGCCAAAGGTGCCGCCAAAGCACTCGCGCACGGCCTCCTCGGCCTGCTCAAGTTCGGTCGCCACGATAACGCCCTTGCCCGCGGCAAGGCCGTCGGCCTTCACGACCAGCGGGGCGCCCTGCTCGCGCACGTAGGCGAGAGCCGAAGCCTCGTCGGTAAACGAACCATAGGCTGCCGTCGGAATGCCCGCACGCTCCATGAGCTGCTTGGAGAACAGCTTGGAGCCCTCCATCTGGGCGCCCTCGGCACCCGGGCCAAAGCAGGGAATACCCGCCGCGCGCACGGCGTCGGCCACGCCCGCCACGAGCGGAGCCTCGGGGCCAATTACCACGAGTCCGCATCCGTGGCTCTGCGCAAACGCCGCCACGGCCGCAGGATCGCAGTCGTCGAGAACAACGTTCTCGCCGCAGCTCGCGGTGCCGCCGTTACCCGGCGCGATGTAGAGCTTGCCGGCGCGCGGTGATGCTGCGAGCTTAGCTGCCAAAGCATGCTCACGGCCGCCGCTGCCCAACAACAGGATGTCGATGGTTTGAGTGTCCGCCTTCAAGGGTGCCTCCTCTATGGATGAACGGCCCGCTCCGCGCGAGCCCTTTGCAAGCAAATATACCCCTCGGCCGCCCGTCCGGGCTGCAAAGGGGTATATCGCAATAACCAAATAGTCCCGATTACTTCCAGAATCGGTTGATGATCTGCTCGCGACCAGCGCCAACGCCAATGAACGTCACGCGGGTGTGTGCCAGATCCTCGATAAACGCCACGTAGTCCTGAGCCTCCTGCGGCAGCTCCTCAAAGCTGCGGCAGCCGGTGATATCGCACTTCCAGCCAGGAAGCTCCTCGTAGATGGGCTTGGCGTGCTCAAAGCGAACCTGATGCTCGGGCACGCTGGTATAGCGCTCACCATCGACGTCGTAGGCCACGCACACCTTGATGGTGTTGAAAGCCGAAAGCACGTCGAGCTTGGTCATGGCGATATCGGTGAGGCCGTTGACGCGCGAGGCGTAGTTGGCGATGGGGCCGTCGAACCAGCCGCAGCGACGACGGCGACCGGTGGTCACGCCGTACTCGTAGCCCTCCTCGGTCAGCGTGTGACCGGCCTCGGACTCATAGGAAAGCTCGGTGGGCATGGGGCCCGAACCGACGCGGGTGATATAGGCCTTCATGACGCCCAGTACGCGGTCGACGTTCTTCATACCGACGCCGGAGCCGGTGATGGCGCCGCCGGCGGTGCAGTTGGAAGACGTCACGTACGGATAGGTACCGTGGTCGATGTCGAGCAGCGTCGCCTGGGCGCCCTCAAACAGCAGGTCCTTGCCCTCGTCAATCATGTTGTTGAGCAGCAGACTCGTCTCGGTGATGTAGGGACGCAGGCGCTCGGCCATCGGCAGGTACTCGTCGCAAATCTGGTCCACGGTGTAGGTGGGCAGATTGTAGATGAGCTCGAGCTCGGGGTTCACGCGGGCGAGAGCGGTCTCCAGCTTGTCGCGGAACAGCGTCTCGTCCAGCATGTCCTGCATGCGCAGACCAATGCGGGCCATCTTGTCCTGATAGCACGGACCGATACCGCGCTTGGTGGTACCGATGTTCTTCTTGCCGAGCTTCTGCTCAAAGGCGCCATCCAGATCAATGTGGTACGGCATGATGACATGCGCGTTGCCGCTAATCTTGAGGTTCTTGGTGGTGATGCCGTCGGCCTCGAACATGTCGATCTCCTCAAGGACAACCTTGGGGTTGACGACGCAGCCGTTACCGATCACCGACACGTGGTCGGAATACATGATGCCGGAAGGCACCTGGTGCAGGCCGTACTTCTTGCCGTTGACGACGATGGTGTGACCGGCATTGTTGCCGCCCGAGTAGCGCACGACGGCATCGAAGTCGCCGGCGACCAGGTCGCAAATCTTACCCTTGCCCTCATCGCCCCACTGGGCACCGACCAAAACGGTTGACGGCATGTTTACTCCTTACATTCATGGACTGTCTACGCGCCACGCCGGCACGCAGAAGCACAAAACATTCCCAGTATACCCGTGCAACGGGTGCCTGTCCTACTCCTCGGCATGTGCCCCATCAAGCTCATAGAACTTGGTGGATGCCGGCAGGAACATCAGGTCGACGTCGCCGATCGGGCCCGAACGGTTCTTGGCCACGACGATACGCGTAACGCCCTCGTCGGGTCGATCGTCGCGCGAGGCTTCGGCCTCGTCGGCGGAGCGGTCCAAGAACATAACGATATCGGCGTCCTGTTCGATGGAGCCCGATTCACGAAGGTCGGAAAGCTGCGGGCGCTTGCCGGTACGGGATTCGACCTGACGCGAAAGCTGCGACAGCGCGATGAGCGGGATCTTGAGCTCCTTAGCCATGATCTTCAGACCACGCGACATCTCCGAAACCTCGACGGTACGGCTCTCGGAGCGGCGTCCCGGCGGAGGACTCACCAGCTGCAGGTAGTCCAGGATGATGATTGCCTTCTCCTTGTTATGGAGCATGCGGCGGCTCTTGGCGCGAATCTCGGTCACTGTGGTGCCGGGCGTATCGTCAATCAGAATATCGAGCTTGGACAAGGTCTGCGTGGCCTCGTTGATATTGGCCCACTGCTCGGGGCTAATGCGGCCCATGCGGAAGTCACTGATCGAGATCATGGCGTAGGCACAAATCAGACGCTGGGCAATTTCCTTGCCCGACATCTCCAGCGAGAAGAAGCCGACAGTATAGCCCGCAGCGGCAGCGTTGAGCGCCAGATTCAGAGCGAACGACGTCTTACCCACGGCAGGACGGGCACCGATGATGATGAGCTGGCCTTCGCGAAAACCCATGAGCATGCGGTCGAGCGACGGGAAGCCCGTGGGCACGCCCGCAGCCTGGCCACCGGCCTGGCACACTTCCTCGGCCTCGTTATAGGCCTCGACCATAAACTCGGTCAGCGTCTTGTAGCTCGACTTGACCTCGCGTGCCGTGACCTTGAGCAGCTTGCTCTCGGCTAGCTCCACGACCTCTTTGGTGTCGGTGGGGGCGTTATATGCCAGCGCGTTGATCTCGTTGGTGGCGCCGATCAGCTCGCGCAGCATCGAATCGCGGCGAACGATGGCGGCATGGTGCTGCCAGTTGACGAGCGACAGGGTCTGACCCATCAACTCCAAAATGTACGCTTCGCCGCCCACGGCATCGAGCTTGTTGATGCTTCGCAGGTAATCGATCAGCGAGATGGAGTCGATGGGAATGCGGCTGTTGTACATATCGACCATCGCAGTATAGATGGTCTTATGAATGGGCCGGTAGAAGTCATCGGGCTGCAGCTCGACCTGGGCCTCTTCGACCACCTCGGGCGATAGCAGCATAGCGGCCAGTACATTGGCCTCTGCATCTTGGTTTTGGGGAAGACCCAGCTTTGAGCCGCGGTCCTCAACCGTCAGCCCGGTCTCCCTATCGTCATATGCCATGAGCATCCTCATTCATATCGCTTGCGAGCATCCATAGTATCAGCCACGGTCCCAAAACGCGCCGCACGCCGACAATCATCACCGAACCAAACGGATGAACGGTCCTGTGTATAGGACTTCGACGCAACGTTCACCATGACACTCACTCAGCGCAAAAAACAAAAGGGCGCCCTGGTTTCCCAGAGCGCCCTTCTTAGAACAAGATTGTTGCGTTGCAGCAAATGCTACTCGGCAGCAGCCTCAGTCTCGACCTCGGCGGTCTCGGCCTCGGCGACCTCAGCGGCCTCCTCGACCTCAGCCTCGGCAGCGAGCTCCTCGGCGGTAACGCCGACGAGAACGACAACCTCGGCCTTGATCTCGCGGTACAGCGAGATGGCAACGGTGTGGGCACCGGCAACCTTGATGGGCTTACCGAGCTCGACGCGCTTGCGGTCGATGTCCATACCGAGCTGAGCCTTGATGGCATCAGCGATCATAGCGGCGGTAACGGAGCCAAAGAGGATGCCCTCGTCGCCGACCTTGACGTCAACGGTGACCGTCTTGCCCTCGAAGGCAGCCTTGGTCTCGTTGGCGGTAGCCAGACGGACGGCCTCGCGCTTGGCGATGTTGTTGCGACGCTCGTCAAGCTGCTTGAGGTTGCCCTTGGTGGCGGCAACAGCGAGCTTCTTGGGGAACAGGAAGTTCTCAGCGTAACCCTGAGCGACCTCTACGACGTCACCCTCGCCGCCCTTGCCCTTGATCTCATCGAGAAGAATAACCTTCATGATGCGTCTCCCTTCTTAGCCGCGGTCGCGGTTGCCACGAGAGGAAACCACGGGGACGGTATACGGCAGGAGAGCCATCTCGCGGGCGCGCTTGATGGCGTTGGCGATGTCATGCTGATGCTGCGTGCAAGCGCCAGTGACGCGACGGGGCTTGATCTTGCCACGGTCGGTCATGTACTTACGGAGAAGCTGAGTGTCCTTATAGTCGATGAACTCAGTGTTCTCCTTGCAGAACTGGCAGTACTTACGACGCGGCTGACGTGCAGAAAAATCATTAGCCATGTCAAAATACCTTTCATTTGGCAACTTCGGCGAACCGAAGCCGCCTCTCACTCAAAAATAGGTGAACAACCCTTAGAACGGGATGTCCTCATCGTAGACGTCGACCGCGGGCGGCGTAGCCACCGGTGCGGCAGGACGTGCTGCGGGCGCGGGAGCTGCGGGGGCGTAACCGCCCTGATCGTAGCCACCCTGGCTACCACGGGAGCTCATAAACTCGATCTCATCGACGATGACCTCAAGCTTGCTCCTGCGCTGACCGTCGCGCTCCCAAGAGCTGTAGCGCAGCTTGCCCTCGATCGCGACCTTGTTTCCCTTTGCCAGGAAACGGCTCACGGCCTCGGCGCGGGTGCCGAACATGGTGCAGTCGACAAAGTTGGGATAGTCCTCCCACTCGCCAGTCTGCGCGTTGCGGCGACGATCGTTCACGGCGACGCCAAAGGACAGAACCTGGGTTCCGCCGGCGGTGGCGCGCAGCTCGGGATCGCGGGTGAGGTTACCGGTGATGTTCACTCGATTGATGCTCATAACTCACTACTTCCTCTTGGGGCACAAGCCCAGTCCAAAACGACAGTCTTACTCCTGGTCGTCGCGACGGACGATCATGTGGCGGACCACAGCGTCGGTGATGCGCAGGACGCGATCAAGCTCGGCGATCTGGGTAGGATCTGCGTGGAAGTTGATGAGGGTGTAGTCACCATCGGTGAGGTCGTTGATCTCGTAGGCGAGCTTGCGCTTGCCCCACTCGTCAACGGAGTCGACCTTGCCAGCGCCCTCAGCGATCGTGGTATCGATACGCTTCATAACAGCGAGACGAGTCTCGGGGTCGAGCGACGGGTCAACAAAGAACAGCAGTTCATAAGCCTTCATATTGTCACCTCCTCTGGGCAAATGTGGCTTCAGGTCGTGAAGGTGCGCCTGAAGCAGGAAAAGACTTGGTAATAATATCTTTCAACCTCCTAGGCTGCAAGAATTTGCAGCTACAACCTCATGACCTCCACATATGCCCATACTCGCACGACGTTTCATGCGCATTCCAACCAAATGCTTACCAAAAGCTTGACGAATCTGTGGACACGATACGGTGCCGTGGGGACAAGCTGAGCCAAGCCACAGGTCAACGGGCACAAGGCTGTGGTCGCAAAATGCATACCAGTGGTCCACAGCACCACCCAAAGATTTTTAAATTCATTGCCAAGTCGCTTATGAATACCCCTTTTGAACAATTGAGTTGATCAACCACGCTGGTCGGAAGCCGTTTTTTGGCACCTCAAACCCCACTGCAACGCCAAGCGCGGCCGAGCGTTTTAAAAAATGCCAACTTTTCTGTTTGCACTTTGCGATTCCTCGTGTATACTGACTTTCGCATTTAACGGAGAGTTGTCCGAGTGGCCGAAGGAGCACGATTGGAAATCGTGTAGGCGTCAAAAGCGTCTCCAGGGTTCAAATCCCTGACTCTCCGCCAGTTAATTCCAAAGCAGGCCTTCGAGCCTGCTTTGTTTTTACCCCACGCGGAGGGGTGGCAGAGTGGTTGAATGCGGCGGTCTCGAAAACCGTTTGGCCTGTATAAGGTCACGAGGGTTCGAATCCCTCCTCCTCCGCCATTTAGATTGAGAAAGTTCCCGAGAATGGGAGCTTTTTTCTTTTGAATCCCTTACAAGCAAATACGGCGGAGGAGGAGGGATTCGAACCCGCCAGGGCGCGGAGCGTAAAGAAAACGCGCCCGTGGCGCGTTTTTAGCGCAGCGCGGTCGGCGTAAGCCGACCGGATAAATTTTGAGCGGAGCTCAAAATTTGGACATCCCTCCTATTCGACCACGCCCCCATCGCGTTCAGCATCAACCCGGATCCCCTAACATGGAACCTATGACCGTACCCAGTCCCGACCGTTTGCCGAGCAATAGGGTCGCAATCGGCGCCGAACATGTACTATGTACGGGCATTGTCTAAACCCGTAACTCAAAGGACCCCATCTTGCCCGTTGCCGCCGCTATGATCGTTACCGCACACGCCTCGGATGCCATGGTTGCCATCCCGTTTTGGCTCGAGATGTTCGCCGTCGTCGCGGCATCGATCTCGGGCGTGTTGGTCGCACGCGAGCACAAACTCGACCTGGTTGGCGCCGTCGCGCTCGCCGTGGTCTGTGGACTGGGCGGCGGTCTTTTGCGCGATATGACGCTGCAGGTGGGCAACGTCTACATCCTCAACCAACCGATGGCGCTCCCGCTCTCCATCGCCACCGCGGCCATCATCTACATCTTCCCGGCAATCGTCGACAAGCCCGAAAAGCTCATTCCCCTGCTCGATATCATCTCGGTGGGTATTTATGCGGCAACCGGCGCAGACAAGGCGCTGGTCTACGGCTTTGCGCCGGCGGTGTGCATCATGATGGGCTTTTTTACCGCGGTGGGCGGCGGCATGCTGCGAGATGGTTTTATGGGTGTGGTGCCGGGTATCTTCCAGCGCACCAACTTCTATGCCATCGCGGCCATCGCCGGATCGGCAAGCTATGTTTGCCTTGTCATGAGCGGCTTGGTCAGCAATGTCGTCGCACTGGTCGTTTGCGTCGTGGTGACCATGGGACTACGCTGGCTGTCGCTGCGCTTTGATATCAAAAGCCCCACCGAGGATGACATCGCACGCTTTTTGCACCGCAAAAAGTAGGTGGCGCGGGCTCATCCTTCGAAATGCAACCGAGAGGTTCTTTTAGAGCGTCCACGCGTTGGGTACCCTGTTAGGTGCATGTCGAGCATCTGACGAAGGATTCACTATGCCCTGTAATCAATTCCCGTCGACCCAGCGCCGTAAAGCGTGGGGCCGCATCACGATCTTATTCGCGCTCATCGCTCTAGCGGTCACCGCGCTTCCCACGGCGTCGTTCGCCGGCACGGACACCGCAGGCAACGTACTTGCGACCGACAATGACGCCAATTCGTCCGGCGTCGAAGGTGACCTGTACTGGGCAGGTCAGGCCCTCAACTTGGACGATGCGTCCATCGGCCGCGACATAATTGCAGCAGGCGAGAGCCTCTCCATCCGCGACTGCACGGTGGGCGGCGCCGTCCGCTTGGCGGCACGCACTATCGATATCGCCAAGACCACGGTTGATGGCAGCGTCACGGTCGTCGGTCAGCACGTTGTGCTCAATTCCGACAGCACCGCCAACTGTTTTTACGCGATAGGCGAGACGGTTGCCCTGCGCGGCTCTACCAAGTCGGCAGCGCTTGCGGGCGACACGGTGACCATCGATGGCACCGTCGAGGGCGATGTCGAGGTTTGGGCCGACAAGCTCATCCTGGGCAAGAACGCCCACATCACCGGCACCGTGAACGCGCACGTCTCCGAGGACCCCGAGCGTGCCGCAGGAGCCGAGGTAGGCGCGCTCAAGATCGACCGCACCGAGAACGAGGATACTTCCACCGTTAACGATGTCATCGGCGGTATCGTCGCCGCGGCACTCTCGACCTGCTTTGTCGCTCTGCTGCTCGAGCTCGTCTTTCCGCGCGCGACCGCCAGCGCCGCCGGCATGCTCCACCAGCGCCCCATACCCCTGTGGGTGAGCGGTCTTCTGGGCACGATTGCTATCGTCCCCGCCGTCCTACTGCTAATTATCTCTATCGCTGGTCTGTCGCTTGCCGGAGCCCTCTTGTGCGGCGTTATCGGCATCGCGTTGGTGTCGAGTGCCTTTGCGGGGTGCGCGATCTCCCGCATGGTCGGACACAACCAAAACCGCTACGCCATGGCAGCCGTGGGCGGCGTAATCGCAGGCGCCCTCACGGGGCTTCCCCTCGTAGGTGACTTCATCAGCGGCGTAGCCTTTGTCTTTATGCTCGGCTACGTTATCCAGATCATCTGGCGCAACGCCCACCTCAGGCCGCAGCAGCCGGCTAACATGCCAGGACTCCCCACCGCTTAGCCGCCAACCACCACAAAGGGACCAGGCACCTTTGTGGTGGTGCAGACCAGCTCAGTCCCTATGCACAAAAAGGGCGCCGACCATTACGGTCGACGCCCTTTCTTGTTAGACGCTATAAAGTCCAGCGCTTATTTGTTGACCTGGCCGGCGCGGACGGCGGCCTTCTTGCGGTCGGTGGCGTTGAGCAGGCGCTTGCGCAGGCGGATGTTCTTGGGGGTAATCTCAACCAGCTCGTCGTCGGCGATGTACTCCAGCGCCTCCTCCAGCGAGAAGGTGCGGGGCGGCACCAGCTGAACGGAGATATCGGAGGTCGAGGAACGCTGGTTGCCCAGGTTCTTGGTACGGGCGATGTTGACGACCATGTCGCCAGCCTTGCTGCGCTCGCCCACGATCATGCCCTCGTAGCACTCGGTGCCCGGCTCAACAAAAAGCTGGCCGCGCTCCTGCAGCGTACCCAGAGCATAGGCAACGGCCTTCTCGGTGGTCATGGAGATCATTGCGCCGTTCTGACGGTTGCCGATCTCGCCGGCGTAGGGACCGTACTCCAGGAAGGTGTGGTAGAACACGCCCTCGCCGTGGGTGACGTTCATGATGCGGTTCTTAAGGCCCATGATGCCGCGGGTCGGGATCTTAAACTCGAGGTGCGTCACGATACCCGAGGTATCCATGCTCGTCATGATGCCGCCAGAGGTACCGAAGACCTCAACGACCTTGCCCGAGTACTCGTCCGGGCACTCGACGACGGCCTGCTCGACAGGCTCCATCTTGTTGCCGTTCTCGTCCTTCTTAAACAGAACGCGGGGACGGCCGACCTGGAACTCAAAGCCCTCGCGGCGCATGGACTCCATCAGGACGGACAGGTGCAGGATGCCGCGGCCCGAGACCTCGACGCCGCTCTTGTCCTCGAGCTCCTCGATCTTCATGGTCACGTTGTTCTCGGCCTCGTTGAACAGGCGCTCCTTGAGCTGACGGGCGCCCACGATGTCTCCGTCGCGACCGACGAGCGGGGAGGTCGAAGCCTCGAAGACGATGGACAGGGTCGGCGGGTCGATCTCGATGGGCTCGAGCTCGACGGGGTTCTCGGGATCGGTGTAGACATCGCCGATATCGGTGCGGTCGATGCCCACGACGGCGGCGATGTCGCCGGCGCCGACTTCCTGGCACTCGGTGCGGCCCAGGTAGTCGAAGGTAAAGAGCTGCTTGACGGTAGCGGTGGCGCTGGAGCCGTCGTTCTTCACAACCAGAATCTGGTCGCCCTGGTGGATGGCGCCGGAATACACGCGGCCGATACCGATGCGACCGACGAAGTTGGAGTGGTCGATGGTCACGCACTGCATGGCCAGCGGGGCGTTCTCGTCAACCTCGGGCGCGGGCATGTCGTCGATGATCATATCGAGCAGCGGGTACATGTCCATGTTGCCGTCGTTGGGATCAAGGCGGGCAAAGCCATTCATGGCGCTGGCGTAGACCACGTGCTCCATGGCGAACTCAAGCTGGTCGTCGGTGGCGCCCAGGTCGGCCATGAGGTCCAGGCAGTCGTTGTAGGCCTTCTCGGGGTTGGCACCCGGACGGTCGATCTTGTTGATGACGATCATGATCTTAAGGCCGGTGTCGATAGCGTGACGCAGCACGAAGCGGGTCTGGGGCATGGGGCCCTCAAAAGCATCGACCAGCAGCAGGGCGCCGTCGGCCATACGCAGCACGCGCTCGACCTCGCCGCCGAAGTCGGCGTGGCCCGGGGTGTCGATGACGTTGATCTTGACGTCCTTGTACTCGATAGAGATGTTCTTGGCGAGAATCGTAATGCCGCGCTCGCGCTCCTGGTCGTTGGAATCCAGGACGCGGTCCTCGACCTGCTGGTTGGCACGGAAGGCGTCCGTGGCACGCAGGAGCTTGTCGACCATCGTCGTCTTGCCGTGGTCGACGTGGGCGATGATGGCGATGTTCCTCAGATTGTCTACGCGCATGTAGTTCCCCTATCTTCTATCTATATACAACCGGCACGCGTATGCGACCCACCCAGCAATGCAACGCTCGGCGAGAATATTGAGCCTTTTACCGAAAACTCGTTTATTTTAGCGATTTTAGATGAGAGGGGTTTCCTCACCTGCAGGTTCAGGGTCGCTCCACATAAAACCATCGCCGGCGCCCATGCCCTCATACAGCACATATGCCGAAAAACCGCTCTCGAGCGTGGTTTCGAAGAAGCTCACGAGCAGGGCGTCGTGATAGCCGCCGTCAATTTCGACACAACCGGTGTAGCCGATGGCATAGCGGGCGATGCGGCCCAGCCCCTCGTCCTTAAGACCCATCTTGTGCTCGGAGATAAAGTTGGTGGCAGCCTCGAGGCATGCCTCCTCGCCATCTTCGTCGAGCGCCGCCAGATATCGGTTGGAAGCAGCGTCCTCGATCGCCACAACTACGCCCGGATTCTCGCCGGCGGCAAGGTCGTCCAAGAACGCGCCGATCAGATCGCACACCATGGCGTCGAGCTCGGCGGAGACGTTACCGGCGTCCTGCATATCCTGTGCCATCTTTAGACCTTCCCATCGAGTCTGGCGTCGTTACAGTTCCTGTGCCTCGGCAGCGATCTTGGCGGCAGCGTCGCGGGCGCGCATCATATCCATCGCGCGCTTGTCGAGTACCTTGATCTGGTTGGTCAGCATGACCGCATCGACCACACCCCAGATTACCAAGCCTGTTGAAATCGAAAACCCAAGCGCACCAACTGTACCACGAAGGCGCGAGCAGATTGCCGCGACAAGGGCGGAGACGACAACCATCTTGATAAACGAGCCGCGGCGCTCGCGAAGCGTGCGGGCCTGCGTCACATAGGCAATGCGAGCCGCCTCAGAAGCCTCCGAGCGCATCTGGGCCTCGCGCGCAATGGCCGCCGCCTCAGCCGACATACCGCCGGCCATCAGCGAACGCTCCGCAGCCTGGACGCCCCGCATTTAGAAGTCATCGGGGGAGAGCGTATGGACGAACTCGTCGAACTTCTCGAACTCTTGCTCGTCGTCGACTTCCTCGGCATGGGCAGAAACGGTGCCCAGGCGATTCATGATGTCGTCTTCAACGAACATGGGGGCATTACTGCGTACGGCGAGGGCGATGGCGTCGCTCGGACGCGCATCGATCTTATGCTCGTTGCCATCGGCCAACACGACAACCGTCGCGTAAAACACGGGCGGCTCGGCGCGAACGATTTCGATGCGTTCGAGCTTGGCACCCAGGGCACCAACAGTATCGAGCAACAGGTCATGGGTAATCGGGCGCTCGGCGCGACCGCTATCGATGCCGCGGCTGATGGCAGCAGCTTCAAACGAACCAGTCTGAATGGAAAGGGAACGCAGTGGCGCGGGCGAGTCCGATTTGCTGCAGCGCTCGCGAAGCACGATAAGCGATGGCACGGGACCGGCGGCCATGACGATGGTCTCTATGTCGACACGAACCATGGAACACCTCCGGTACGTAGCGGTTAACACGCGGCAGTCCGCCGCATTGAATAGCTATACTACCCAAACTTTCGCACAGCACACAAAACCAAAATGAGATTTATCGCAGACAAGAAAAAAGCCCCGAGGCAATGCCCCAGGGCTCTTCACAGTTTTGATGGTGGACCTGACAAGATTCGAACTTGTGACCTCCCGGTTATCAGCCGGACGCTCTAACCAACTGAGCTACAGGTCCATCATGGTGGAGGTTAGGGGGATCGAACCCCTGACCTCAGGCTTGCAAAGCCCGCGCTCTCCCAGCTGAGCTAAACCCCCACGGAGACAGTAATAAACACCCCAGCGGCGACTCGGCTCTCGCTGGGGTGTTTATTGCGAAAGAAAGTGGTGGACCTGACAAGATTCGAACTTGTGACCTCCCGGTTATCAGCCGGACGCTCTAACCAACTGAGCTACAGGTCCATCGCGCAAGGGATATATTAGACGAGTCGTTACGCGCGCGTCAACAACTTTTTTGAAAATCTTTGAGGGGTGTCGGCCCCGGCTGCCCGGCGGCATGCGAAGTCGCCTGCTCGGACAGTCCTGCTCGCACGGAGAGCACATTAAGTGCTCTCCGGCTCGTGCGGAACTCG
>CABUOF010000009.1 GCA_902493125.1 uncultured Collinsella sp.
TCATCATCGGCGCCCTGGTCGAGCGCTGGGTGTCCATTTCCTTCACCCCGATCGTCTCCACGGTCAAGCAGTCTGCTGGCGCCTTTATCGACTGGGCTAGCCTGCCCTCCGGTTCCGAGGGTATCAAGGAAGCGCTGACGATGTACAACTCCGTCGGTGCTACCGCCCTTGATCAGATGAAGGTCACCACGCTTCAGGCCAACCTCGATCAGCTCATCCCCGGCCTTGCCGCCGTGTGCCTGACCCTGCTGGTCTGCAAGCTCCTCAAGAAGAAGGTCAGCCCGATCGTCATCATCCTGGCTCTCTTCGCCGTCGGCATCATCGGTCGCTTCTGCGGCTTCATGTAAGCACGCTTCGGCTTAAGACCGAGAATTGCTAGGCAAGGGCTTTTGAGCCATTGAAACGGACCGCACCCGGTGGGTACACTGGATGCGGTCCGATTGTTTTTATTGGAGGGCGAGGCGCGTATGGCGCAATCTCAGAACAGCACGGTCGATCTGGCAACGCCGGCAACCTGCCTGATGGGGCTTACCAGCCACGGTAACGTGATGGTGGGCAATAAGGCGTTTGAGTACTATAACGAGCGCAATCCCGAGGATTATATTCAAATCCCGTGGGACGAGGTCGACTATATTGCCGCCGAGGTCTTGCGCGGCACCAAGAAGATTACGCGTTTTGCCATCTTCACCAAGGACAACGGTCACTTTACGTTTTCGACGCGCGACGACAAAGAGACGCTGCGCGCTGTGCGCAAGTACGTGGACGAGGATAGACTCGTGCGTTCGCCCGACTTTATCGACGTAACGACCAAGGGCGCCAAGAGCATCCCTGCTGCCATCAAAAGCCTCTTTCACAAAGGCGACTAGTCGTCTGCGATAGATGGCGGAAAATGCATCCCGGAATTCGTTCTCATTCCGGGATGCATTTTCCTTTTGAGCGCCAGTTGGGAAAGCTTGTCCCATTTTTTAGCCGAATACCGGGATGGAATTTCCCTTACATGTGGTTAGAGGAAACCCCATCCCATTATTTTGCGTTATTCTGGGTTATAATTTTCCGTTATTGAGAAGGCTCTACGGCGATAATTCGCTGCAGAGCCTTCTTGATGAGTGGCCATGCGCTACATGGCCAAGGGGCAAATCTGCTACACTAGTACAACATGCCTCCGTAGCTCAGGGGATAGAGCACCGCTCTCCTAAAGCGGGTGTCGACGGTTCGAATCCGCCCGGGGGCACCAGGGAATATGACGGCGTCGCGGGAGCGGCGCCGTTTCTGGTTTGCGGGGGCCGCCGGCGGATTCGGGCCGTCGACACCCGCGTCACCAATTGCGTCTAGAGCCCTCCGGTAGAGTGTCCAAGCCCTAAAGCCCAGTTGATGCTACGGGGTTTAGAGGCGGACTGAAGCAAGGGGAAGACATGTCCGCTCGGGGTGATAGACTAACGCTGTGGTAAATACAGGACAGTTTGACCGTTTTTCAACCAAGATAGGCGTCCCATGCAACTAAATGCAGCTGATATAGCGCAAAAGAGAATTGACCTCGGCCTCACCCAAAAGGAGTTCGCCGCCGCCCTTGGTATGGGCTCGTCTGGCGAACGCACCGTTCGGCGCTGGGAGTCTGGGGATACTAGTCCAACGGCGGCTGAATGCGCCTTTATCGCATCGCTCGATGCGGGGGCTCCATTTGACCAAGGGGAGCGCAGCGACGCGCCTTTTACCTTCTGCGATCTCTTCGCGGGCATCGGCGGTATACGAATGCCGTTCCAGGAGCTTGGCGGTAGGTGCGTCTTCTCTTGCGAGTGGGATAAGTTCGCCCAGAAAACCTACCGGATGAACTATGGAGAGACCCCGGCGGGCGACATCCGTCAGGTCGCATCAAACGATATACCGGACTTCGATGTCCTGCTCGCAGGCTTTCCTTGTCAGCCATTCTCCCTTGCAGGCGTTTCGAAGAAGCAATCTTTGGGGAGACCCACCGGCTTTGAGGATAAAACGCAGGGAACCCTCTTTTTCGAGGTCGCTCGCATCATACGCGACAAGCGCCCGAAGGCCTTCTTGCTTGAGAACGTTAAGAACCTTACGAGTCACGACGGCGGGAAGACCTTCAAGGTCATACGACAGACGCTTGAGGAGGACCTTGGATACCATATTTTCTGGAAAGTGCTTGATTCAAAAAACTGGACGTGCCAGCACAGGGAGCGCATCTACATCGTGGGGTTCAGGGAGGAAGTTCCCTTCTCGTGGGATGACCTTGAGGTGCCGGGACCGGGACATACGCTAGGGGAAATCCTCGAAGAGCAACCAAACGAACGCTACACCATTTCGGATAAGCTATGGGCCTATCTGCGCGCCTATCGCGAAAAGCATGAGGCGGCGGGCCACGGCTTTGGATACTCGATGGTCGGCCCAGAGGACACGACAAGGACGCTTTCCGCCCGGTACCACAAGGATGGCAGCGAGATTCTGGTCGGGCAGGAAGGAAAAAACCCTCGTAAACTCACTCCCCGCGAATGCGCGCGCCTGCAAGGATTTCCCGATGAGTTCATCATCCCGGTGTCGGATACTCAGGCATACAGGCAGTTCGGCAACTCCGTGACCGTGCCGGTCGTGCGCTCGGTCGCGAAGTTGATGATGGAGGTGTTCTAGGATGGACTATGGAGTACTTGGCGCGTATTTTGACGGTGCTGTCGCGAAAACCCTCGCGGGCGTTGACATCATGGGGGCCAATAAAAGCCACCAGCACGAATTCAACGGCGTGGGGCCTTTGCGCGCGCTTTTCGGAGACGATGACATAAAGGGGATGCGAACTACCTTCGCATATCTCGATGATGGTGCAGACCCTATATTCGACCATGGTTATACCACTTGGTACGACGCCCGCAGGAAGCATCCAACTAGAACTGAGTATAGGCTCTACTACAACGATAATGCTGCCATGGGCATGGCCCGTCCGGGCGACCTCATGGTTTTGGCCCTACACGAAGCCAAGGAGGTCGTAATCCTATTTGCCCGAGCGGGGAGTACGGCGGAATCTCAAGTTCGCTGGCTCTTCGCGCTCGACGGGGTTGGCGAGAAGGGTTTTACGCCCTCTGCTCGGGAGGATACGCGCATCACGTCGATCGCCGCAAGGATTTTGGAGTCCATCGGCATCGAAGTTAGCATGCCGATCGCAGCGGAGAACTTCCTCGACGGTATGATCGAGAAATTCGGCGAGTCCTTCCCCAAAGGGGCAGACTTCTCAGCCTACTCAGCTTCCACCCTTGGAAAGCTCGATTGGACGGGCGACCCGGATGGCTGCTTGGTCGCTTGTTACGAACGCGAAGAGGTGCTGTTCCGCGTCTTCGAGCGGCATCTCTTGGAGCGCGACCTCGCGCCATACCTTGGCTCGGCGCTTGATGTTGATGGCGTGCTGCGCACCACTATGTCGGCCTTCCAGCGCCGCAAGTCCCGTGCGGGGACGGCGTTCGAGAATCAACTCTCGATGCTATTCGATGCTAGGGGCATACGCTACTCGGCGCAGAAATACACCGAGGGCAAATCAAAGCCGGATTTCATCTTTCCCTCTATTGACGATTACCACGACCCCAAGTTCCCTGTCGCTCGACTGACGATGCTCGGTGCCAAGACAACCATCAAGGAGCGTTGGCGTCAGGTGCTTGATGAGGCTGACAGAATCGAGGACAAGCATCTTGTAACACTTGAGCCCGCCGTAAGTGAGGATTACACACGAGCTATGGCTAAGGACAGGCTCAGCCTCGTTGTGCCCTCATCGCTGTTCGAAACCTACACGCCCGCGCAAAGGGAATGGCTCATGAGCGTCAACGACTTCTGCAGGCTGGTAGAAGCCCGACAGCACGAGTAGAACCACGAGACGTTTTTTAGAAATGAGGCCGGAGACCAGTTGAGTCTCCGGTCTTCTTTTTTCACTCGCAACAGATTCGTCGATCACGAGGTGGGATTTGTATTTGGACTGCGCAAACTCTTGGGCAAGGGTGCTTTTTCCAACGCGGCGGGCCCCCTCGAGCATGATGGCTCGGGATCCATTGCTCGCTTTCCAATCGAGGAGTTTATTGTAGGCCGTACGTCTGAATACTGACATGATTGCCCAATCTAGCTGCTGTATACACGAAATGGGAAGTGCGGGTACCGCTGGAGCTTGTTGGGATAGATGGAGCGCATGTGTTGCGTCGCTCAGGTATGCTCATATGTGCCTAGAGTTTCACATGCCGAGAAAGGTTGATGGCTGCCATATCCACATACCAAAACACGGAGCGCTCAGCGCCGTCGACACCCGCGTCACCAATTTCCCCGCGGGGGGGGGAGTTTTCGAATCCGCCCGGGGGCACCAGGGAATATGACGGCGTCGCGTGAGCGGCGCCGTTTTTGGTTAGTGGGGGCCGACGGCAGATTCGGGCCGTCGACGCTCGCGTCACCAATCGCGTCATTCGAATCGGCGCTGGGAATTCAGTGCTTTTCCTCATGCAAGTATCTTCCATCTTGCGTCGCCGTCAGCCGTGAGCGGTCGATTTTTACCGATAAACGGCAAATTAATTCAGAAAAAATCAGATAATTTCAAGAATGGTCAAACTTGATTAACAGCAAAACCACAAGGTAGATGGCTTTATACTGTGAAAAACTCTGACACAATGAGAAAAAGAGTGAAAAATACTGATTGAAAATGAACTTATGTGGCAGTAATCTACATGTCACAGGGTAAGCCCCGGCGCGCAGGCGGCGGCCCTTATCGAATTACGGATATAGATCAGGTGCTCGAACGGGCAGAAACGATCAAGGACGAAGGTAAAGGACGTAGAAGCATGAAGCTTGCAACTCGTATCAACTCCTATTTTCGCGATGGCGACAAGAATCTTGATCGCGTGTTCGCGGAGTTCCAGAGCGTGGGCCTCACGCACGTCGACCTCAACTACCCCGAGCACTGCACAGGTGTCACGGCTGAGGACATGGCCGCCAAGCTCGCAGCTCACGAACTGCAGCTGAACGGCTGCGCGCTGCGCTTCCGCAACGCGTTCCTCAACGGTGACCTGGGCAATGCCGATGATGCCCTTGCCGCGGAAGCCCTTGAGCTCTGCTACGAGGCGTGCGACTACTGCCGCACTGCCGGTGGCAACACGGTGACCATCTGGCTCGGCCACGACGGCTTTGACTACAGCTTCCAGATCGCCTACGCTCGCGTCTTCGACCAGCTCGTAGCCGCATTCCAGAAGGTTTGCGACTACGCGCCCGACCTCAAGATCTCGATTGAGTACAAACCCTACGAGGAGCGCGCGTACGCGTTCATCGACTCCATGGGTATGACCGGCATGATTCTCAACGCTGCAGACCGCCCGAACCTGGGCGTCACGCTGGATTACTGCCACATGCTCATGAAGCACGAGAACCCTGCCATGGCCGCCGACCTGTTCGGCCGCGAGGGCAAGCTCTACGGCATTCACCTAAACGACGGCAACGGTCGCTTCGACGATGGCCTTATGATTGGTACGTCCACGCCGGTGAAGACCCTCGAGTTCCTCTACTACGTGAAGAAGCACGGTTACGACAGCGCAATCTACTTCGACACGTTCCCGGTCATCGAGCCCGCTGCCGGCGAGGCTGCACAGAACGACCAGATGATCCATCTGCTCAACGACGCCATCGAGGCCGTAAGCATGGAGAAGATCCAATCCGTTATCGATGCAAACGACGCGATTAAGGCAGCCGAGCTTGTCCGCGAGCTCTTCTGCGCAATGGGGAGGTAACCAATGAAACGCGACTGGAACGCGATGGCTCAGGGGATTCTGGACGCCGTCGGTGGTCCCGAGAACATCTCGGGCATGACGCACTGCGCGACGCGCCTGCGCCTCAATCTCAAAGACGACGCGGCTTGCGACGACGCTGCGGTCAAGGAAGTCGAAGGCGTTGTGAACACGCTGAACAAGGCCGGTCAGTACCAGGTTCTCATCGGCACTGAGGTCCCGAAGCTGTACGAGAAGTTTGAGCCGCTGGTCAAGGGTTCGGGCGTGGAAATCTCCGCTGCTACCAAGGACGAGGGCGAGAGCATCGTCAGCCAAGTCTTCTCCGCGATCTCCGGCATCTTTGCCCCGCTGTTGCCCGCCATGGCCGGCTCCGGTATCCTGCGCGGCTTCGTTATCCTGGCCGCCCAGCTCGGCATCATCGCTGAGGGCACGGGTACCTACACCATCCTGTACACCCTGGCCATGAGCGTGTTCTACTTCCTGCCCGTGCTGCTCGGCTTCTCCGCCGGCAAGCGCTTCGGCGCGAGCCCGTACCTGTCGGCGCTGCTCGGCGCGTGCCTGCTCTACCCGGACTTCATCGCCCTCATGGGCGACGCGGGCAACGGCGCCATGACGGACTTCTTCGGCATCCCCGTGGTTCTCATGAACTACAACTCCACGGTTATCCCTGCCATCTTGTCTGTCTGGGTCTACTCGTACCTGTACAAGTGGCTCGATGAGCACGTTTCCGAGATGCTCAAGCTCGTCGTGCTGCCCGCCATCTCCCTGATCGTTATGGTTCCGCTCACCATGCTCGTCATCGGTCCCCTAGGCGTCTACGCTGGTGAGGCCATCGCCTTCGTGGTCAACTGGCTGATCGAGCGCAGCTCCGTGTTCGCCGGCGTGCTGGTTGGCGGCGGCTGGTCCGTGCTGGTGTCCATGGGCATCCACTGGGCCGTGAACCCCATCATGATCAACAACATCGCTCAGAACGGCTTCGACTACATCTGCCCCTTCACCTTCGCCTGCAACTTCGCCGTTATCGGCTGCGCCTTCGGCGTGTTCCTCAAGGCCCGCGACCAGAAGCTCAAGAGCTTCGCGATGACCGGTGTCGTATCGATCGCCCTGTCCGCCATCATCGAGCCCACGCTGTTCGGTATGCTCGTGAAGAACAAGAAGGTCTGGCTTGCGCAGATCATCGGCGGTGCCGTCGGCGGCGCGTTCCTCGGTATCATGAAGGTCGTCACCACTGCGTTCACCTTCGGTTCCGTCACTACGTTCCCGGCTTTCGTGAGTTCCGACCCCATGAACTTCGCTTGGGCTATGGTCGGCATGCTCATTTCCGCCGTCGTGGCCGGTGTTCTTGCCTTCGCCTTCACCGGCAAGGAGGATCAGCTCGCCTAAGAGCCCCGGATGCGCCGCCTCTCCTAGGGTCGTTCTCTTCGCTTGAAGAGCGTCGCGCTTACGCGAGGTGTGTCAACCTCGTTCAAATTGTGAACGAGAGGGTAGGTCAATCGATTAAGCGGTCGTCATCGCAACAGGTGGCGGCCGCTATTCTGCTTGTGCGTTACACTTTTCGAAAAGAAATGAACGAGCGTGAAGCAGAGTGGTTTGGAGAGGTTCCCAATATGATTCCGTATGAGCGCCAGGAGCGAATTGTAGAGTGCCTGCAGAAGTCGGGCCTCGCGAGGATTTCCGAGCTGCAGGAGGAGCTGCCGGGCGTCTCTATTTCGACGCTACGTCGCGACCTCAAGGAGCTGGAGGCGCTTGGCAAGGTTGAGCATCTTTCGGGCGGCGCGGTGAGGCTCCTCTCGGCTGTCCACGAGGTGAGTATCTCGACGCGTTCGGGCCTACACGGGAGTGAGAAGGAACAGATTGCCCAAGTCGCCTTGCGTTTTGTTGAGGACGGGGACACGCTCTACTTGGACTCGGGTTCCACCTGCACGGCGCTGCTGCGTCTGCTGCTCGACCGCGACGTGACAATTTACACGACGGATGCCTCGGCGTGCCTGATTAAGAGCGAGACGCGCGCCCAGCTCATCGTGGTGGGTGGCGAGTTCAACTATGTGAACTCCTCGTTCTGCGGTTCTATGACCGAATCGATCCTGCGCGATCTGTACTTCGATAAGGCGTTTATCGGGACCAACGCGATTGACGAGGACCGCGGCGTCATGACGCCCTCCTACGTTGAGGCGGCGAAGAAGCGCATCGTGCGCGAGAATTCGAATAAGGCGTACGTGCTGTGCGACAGCTCGAAGTTCCATCAGTTCTCGAATGTTCGCGCGTTTGGGTTCGATGGTGTGTCGATTATCGCGGAGTCCTATGACGAGAAGATCGCCCAGTGCGCGCGCCTGATCACGCCTGGAGCGTAGGGGGTCCGGGCTCAGGTCTGCGGATTGCGGCCCCTGGCTGCTGCTGTCCGCGTAGCGGGATTTCTTCCTAGGGAATACGACAGCGTTTCGTGGTGCGGGCTCCTGCATGATACCAGCTAGATAGGCAAATATGGCAACGTTGTGAATCTGGAAAAGCCTGCAGGTTAACAACGTGGTTAAACGATTAATCAGCCAGACTGTAGATAAAGGTTAAACGATTAATTACCACCGAGTAGATAATCACCGAGCAGATAAGGAGTTCACTATGCTGCTCTGCCCCAGTCTCATGTGCGCCGACTACGGCAATCTGCGTGCGACCGTCGAGGATCTCGACGCCGCCGGCATCGACATCTTCCATTGCGACGTGATGGACGGCAGTTTCGTTCCCAATTTCGCCATGGGTCTCGAAGACATCAAGGCCGTGCGAGCTGCCACCAACAAGCTCGTCGACGTGCACCTTATGGTCGAGAATCCTGCCAGCAAGGTTGAACTTTTCGCCTCCGCCGGCGCGGACATCATCTATATCCATCCGGAGTCCGAGCGTTACGTGGTCAAGACACTCGCCGCGATTAAGTCCCTCGGCAAGAGCGCCGGTATCGCCGTGAACCCCGACACCTCTATCTCCGAGATCGAGGAGATGTTGAACCTCTGCGATTACGTGATGGTCATGACGGTGAATCCGGGTTTTGCCGGTCAGAGCTTTATCGAGTTCACGAACGACAAGGTGCGTCGCCTTGCCGCGCTGAAGGAGCGCTTTGGCTTCAAGCTCATGATCGACGGCGCCTGCTCGCCCGAGCGCGTGCGCGACCTGTCCGCCATTGGCGCGGACGGATTTATCCTGGGCACCAGTGCGCTGTTTGGCAAGGACGCTGGTTACGAGGAGTGTCTGCGCCGTTTGCGCGCCGGCGAGGTGTATTAGAAGCGGAACGGCGAATTAGGACGGATTGAGCGCGCGGCATGCGCGAATGGTTCTTATGGAAAGGGGTCTCTTTTGAAGATCGGTATTGGAAACGACCACGTCGCAGTCGAGTACAAGGAAGCCATCACGGCGTATATCCAGGAGAAGTACGGCTACGAAGTCGTGAACTTCGGTACGGACAGCACCGAGCGCTTTGACTATCCCATCGCGGGTGAGGCCGTGGCGGACGCTGTCATGTCCGGCGAGGTTGATCGCGGTATCGTTATCTGCGGTACGGGTGTGGGCATCTCGCTTGCCGCCAACAAGGTGCGCGGTATCCGTTGCTGCACCTGCTCTGAGCCGTATTCCGCTCGCCTGTCGCGCGAGCACAACAACACCAACATGCTCGCATTTGGTGCTCGTGTGGTAGGCATCGAGCTGGCCAAAATGATTGTCGACGCCTGGCTCACCGGCGAGTTCGAGGGCGGCCGTCACCAGCGACGCATCGATATGATTCGCCAGATCGAGGCTCGTCAGCTCGTACGTGCGGAGGAAGCACGCGGCTGGTAGCGGAAAAGCCCGTCACCCGTGGTGGCGGGCTTTTTGCATGTCGCGCGTGGGATAGAGCACATGCGAGAGAAAAACGCGGCTATTCGCTGCCCGCTGTCTAGCTGCTCGCGCGTTGCACGAGCTTAACGGGGACAAGCGTCTCCATCTCGGGCTCTTCGCCGCGCAGCAGGGCGAGCAGGGCCTGACATCCCTCGTGCGCGAGGCGCTCGGGGAAGCGGCGGATGGTGCTGATTTGCGGCGTCGGAAGCTGCGCGTAAACGGAATCGTCGAAGCCGATGAGACGGACGTCTTCGGGTACGCGCTTGCCGGCGGCAACGAGCGCACGCAGCGCGCCCACGGCTGCGTGGTCGCTATGGGCGAAGACGCCGTCGACGGGGTAGCCCGTGGAGAGGAAGTCGGTCACGAGCTCTTCCGACTCGATGATGCTCGGCTGCTTACCCGAGACAAACAGCTGGTAGTCGCGGCGTAGCGGCATTCCGTGCGCGGCGAGCGCCCGCTCGTAGCCCATCTGGCGCTCGTTGCCGGGGTAGTTGGCGGTAAAACTCGAGATGCTCAGGATGTCCTTGCAGCCGCGCTCGATGAGGTGCTCGGTCGCCATGTAGCCACCGCCGATGTTGTCGGAGCCCACGTGTGGGAAACCGAGGTCGTTTTCGGGCGCACGGTCGATGCAGACCACGGGGATTCCGTGGGGGACGAACTCGCCGTCGAGCCTGCGCAGGCCGGAGATACAGATGATACCGTCGGCCTGCTTGCTTGCCAGCGTGCGGAAGTAGTCACGCTCGCGGGCGGGGTCATTGGCGCTGTTGCAAACAAAGACCGAGTAGTCCTCGGTTGCCAGCTCGCGCTCCACATGCAGGGCGATCTTGGAAAAGAAGTCGTTGGAGATGTCCGGCACGATCATGCCGATGGTCCGGGACTGGGCCATACGGAGGCTCTTCGCCGCCATGTTCGTGACGTAGCCGTATTCCTTTAGGGCGGCTTCCACGCGTTTGCGGGTGTCTTCGGAAAAACGGCCGCTGCCGTTGATGACGTGGGAGACCGTGGCGACGGATACGCCGGCCGCGACGGCAATCTGGCGCATGGATGGGCGCTTGCCTGGTGTGGGCATGGGGCCTCCTGCTGCTTTCGGGTGGTTAACAGATTAACCGAGATTGTAGCGCATGCGCGATGCCGTAATGGGTCGCTTCGAAGTCGTTTTGTCGCGCTCGGTCTGCACCTTGGATAAGAAGGAGTTCGTCGAGCACTCCGATCCGGAGCGCACGCGCGCCAACATCCCGCTGTTCCAGCAGGGCATCATGATACAGCAGCTCAACTCCGAGAAGCTCGTGGTCGAGACCATGGTGAAGTTCTGCGGCTAGTAATTACTGCATTACATATTCTGTTGTCACCTGGGAGGCTTGTTTTTGCGGGCCTCTTTGTGTTGCTATGGAGCCCTGGCCTGTCGATAAACAAAGCGCCCGCTTGCTGGGGGAGCAAGCGGGCGCCTGTGAGCGAATATGTTTGCGGCGAAAGCCGCGATGAGCGGTGGGGTGGCGACTAGTTGGTCGTACCGGAATCGTCGCCCGTGCTCGTGCCCGAGCCCGAGCCCGAACCAGAAAGTGCGACCGTCAGCGTAATCGTGCTGTCGGTGGACTGCTTGCCGGTGGGGGAGACGCCCGTAACGGTGGCATCCTCGTTACCGCTTACGGGATTGCCGTTCTGGTCACAGAAGCCAATGTTATAGAAACCGGCGTTGTTGAGCGCGGTAACGGCGGCGGAGATGCTCTTGCCGTACAGGTTGCCCGGGACGGTGGCCTTGCCGGACTTCTTGGCAATGACGACGGTAATCGTGGCGCCGGGCTTCTGCTTGCCGCTGGGGTTCCAGCTGATCACGGTGCCCTCGGTAACCGAGTCGTTCTCCTGGTAGCTCACGTCGACGCCAAAGCCTGCCATATCGAGGGCGTTGCGCGCCTGGGCCTCGGTCATGTCGGTCAGGTCGGGGACGGACGTGGTATCCGGGCCGCTCGAGACCTTGTACGAGATGGTCGTGCCCTTCGCGACTTCCTTACCGGCTTCGGTGCCCTGCTCAAAGACCTGGCCCTCATCGGCCTCGTTGGCCTCCTCGGAGGCGTTGCCCTTCAGGCCAACGCTTGCCAGTGCGGCTTCTGCTTGGTCCTTGGTCAGGCCGACAAGTTTGGGAACCTCAACCTTTTCGGAGGGCTTGGGGCCCTTGGAGATTACCAGGTTCACCTTGGTGCCCTTGGTCTTCTTGGTGTTGCCGTTGGGCGTCTGCTCGGCGACCTTGCCCTCGTCGACATCGTCGTTGTAGCTTTGGTCGATGGTGCCGACCTCGAGGCCGGCTTCCTTGATCAGCTCGACGGCGGTCTGCTGGTTCTTGCCCAGCACGTCGGGCACGGTGACCTGCTCGCCGCCAAAGAGTCCTGTGGCAAAGGCCACCACGATGCCGATGACGGCAACCGCTGCCACCACGGCGGCGATGATCTTGTTCTTGTTGGATTTGGGCTTTTCGACCTCGTAGGAGCCGGTGGAGCCCGAAACCGAGCTACGGGCGGTATTCTGGCCGCTCACGCCCGAGACGGGACGCACCATGGCGCGCGTCTGATCGGAAAGCTCGCGAGTCTTGGTGGCGCCCAGCTCACCGGGGGCACCGATGATGCGCGTGGGCTCCGAGACGTTGACGGCACGGCCCGACAGGTAGCTGTTGAGCACCTGACGAAGCTCGTCGGCGGTCTGGAAGCGGTTTGCCGGGTCCTTCTCCATGCACTTGAGGATGATGCGCTCAAGGTCGGCGTCGACACCGGAGTTGATCTGGCTCGGCGGAATAGGCAGCTCGTTGACTTGCTTGAGTGCGACCGAGATGGCGTCGTCACCGTCAAAGGGAACGCGGCCGGTGGCGCACTCGTACATCACGACGCCCAGCGAGTAGATATCCGAGGTGGGGCCGAGGTCCTGACCGCGGGTCTGCTCGGGGCTGACGTAGTGGGCGGTTCCCAGCACGTTGTTGTCTTGCGTGAGGTGGCTGTTCTTGGCGCGCGCGATGCCAAAGTCCATCACCTTGATGTTGCCGTCGGGCAGCACCATGATGTTCTGCGGCTTAATGTCGCGGTGGATGATCTCGTGCTTGTGGGCGACCGAAAGCGCAGAGCTGATCTGCGAGCCGATCTGGGCGACTTTCTTGGGGTCGAGGGCGCCGTGGCTCTTGATGCCGCTCTTAAGGTCGGTGCCGCGCAGGTACTCCATGACGATGTAATAGGTGTCGCCGTCCTTGCCCCAATCGTAGACGCCCACGATATAGGGGGAGGAGAGACCGGCTGCTGCCTGGGCCTCCTGCTTAAAGCGTGCGGCGAAGGTTGCGTCGCCGGCATACTGTGGCAGCATGATCTTGACGGCTACCGTGCGGTCGAGGACCTGGTCCTGTGCACGGTAGACGGTCGCCATGCCGCCTGTTCCCACCTTATCCTTGAGGAGGTATCTTCCCCCGAGGACCCTCTGTTCCATTCCTGCTCCTAACATAACTATTCGCTCAACGATGTGTGTAGTACCTACGATGTGGCCGCTGGGGCCGTGTGGCGCGTTGCCGCTAACTCTTCGGCCGCGGCGCGCCTCGGGTGTCCGATTCGATCATGGGCATCACGCTCCCTGTGCGGCAAGCGCCGCGGTCAGGACGATGCCGGCGATCTTGGCGGCCTTGACGTCATGCTTGTCGTAATCCTCCAAGGCCACCGAGATGGCGACCGTGGGTGAATCGTAAGGCGCAAAGCCAACGAACATCGAGTTGACGTTGGTGCCGCCGGTCTCGGCCGAGCCGGTCTTGCCGGCGACCTTGACGCCGGGGATCTGGGCATCGGTGCCGCTGCCGGATTGGACGACGGCAAGCATGGCCTGCTTGACCTGGTCGGCCGTGGCGGAGCTGACGGCCTGACCCAGCGAGCGGGACTGCGTGGTCTTGACCACGGTTCCGTCCGGGGCGAGTACCTGGGCTACAAAGTACGGGTCCATGACCACACCACTGTTAGCGATGGCGGCGGCAATCACGGCGTTTTGCATGACGGTGGTCTGCGGGCCGGGCGTGTGGTCCATGCCGACAGGCTGGCCGGCGCCGGCCCAGGCGGTCTCCCACTCGGTCATGAGCGACGGGTCGGCCATGATGGAGGCCGCGGAGGTCAGGTCCTGGCCGAGCTTTTGGCCGTAGCCAAAGGCGTTGGCAAACTGTACGAGCGTGTTTGCGCCAACTTCGTTTGCCACCTGGCCAAAGACGACGTTGGAGGACACGGCAAAGGCCTGCTGCAGGCTGATGGTGCCGTAGCTCTCGTTGGCATAGTTGGTGACCGGTGCGTTGCCGATATCCATGGAGCCGGGCGCCTGGTAGGTGCTGGTCAGGCTGGCGGTACCGGTCTCGAGTGCCGCGGAAAGCGTAACGACCTTAAACGTGGAGCCCGGCGTGTACAGCGCGTCCATGGCGCGATTGTACATGGAGCCGTCCTCGCCGCCGCCCGTCTGCAGCAGGGCATCGATGTTGGTGTTGTCGTAGGTGGGCGAGCTGGCACATGCGAGCACCGCGCCGGTACGCGGGTCGATGACCACTACAGCGCCCTTAAAGCCCTTGAGTGCCTGCTCGGCCGCCGTCTGGATGCGCGAGTCGATGGTGAGCTTGGCGGTGTTGCCCGGCTGGGTCTGGCCCGCGAGCGACGCGATGGCGTTGTTCCAGCTAGAGTAGTCCTTAGAACCGGTGAGCGTGTCGTTCATGACGCTCTCGATGGCGGTGGTGCCATACTGCTGGCTCACGTAGCCAACCACGTGCGCTGCCAGGTTACCGTTGGGGTAGGAGCGTACGTAGGTGCCGTCCTCCTGCTGCAGCGACTCGGCCAGCGTCACGCCGTCGGACGTGATGATGGAGCCGCGCTGGATGTACTTGGAGCGGGCGATGGTGTGGTTGTTGGTCGGCATGTCCTGATAGTCCTTGGCCTTAATGACCTGGACATAGGTGAGGTTCCCGATAAGGATGGCGAACAGCGCCGTAAAGGCGAGCACCGCGCGGGTTAGACGGTTGGCGAGCGCAACGCGGCCGAGCACACCGGATTCAGGCGTGTCGAGCAGGCGACGGCGCATGCGCGAGCCGACGGAATGGCTGCCGCTGCCGTAGGAAGACGAGGTGGCAAAGCGCGTGCCCGTCGGGGCGGCGGCAGATGCGACCTGATCATCGGTGATGGCGGCCATGGTGCCGGTGCCGGTAAGCTCGGCCTCGCGTCCGGTCGCCTCGTCACCGGCGCGCAGCAGGAGCGCGACGATGATGAAGCTCGCCAGCAGCGAGGAGCCGCCCTGGCTCATAAAGGGCAGGGTGACGCCGGTCAGCGGAATCAGGCGGGTTACGCCGCCAACGATCAAGAAGGCCTGGAAGCTGATGGCGGCCGTAAGGCCCGTGGCGCTAAAGGCGGCGAGGTCGGATTTAGCGCGGGCAGCCGTGGTGAGGCCACGCACGGCAAAGAGCATAAACAGGATGAGCACGGCGCCGCCGCCCAAAAGACCCATCTCCTCGCCGATGGCCGAGAAGATAAAGTCGGACTCGACGACAGGGATGTTGTTGGCCATGCCGTTGCCGATGCCAACACCGACCAGGCCGCCATCGGCAAGCGAGAAGAGCGACTGGACGATCTGGTAGCCCTGGCCCTGGGCGTCCTTAAACGGATCGACCCAAACCTGGAAACGCACCTGAACGTGCGATAGGAACTTGTAGGCGCCCACGGCTCCGACAGCTAAGAGCGCAAGGCCGATAACGACATACGAAAAGCGCCCCGTGGCAACGTAGAGCATCAGCAAGAAGATGGTGTAGAACAGCACGGCCGAACCCAGGTCGCGTTCGAAGATGACGACGAGCAGGCACACACCCCACACGGCAAACAGCGGCAGCAGCAGTCGCAGGCGAGGGATCTTAAAGCCCAGGATCTTGCGGTTGGAGATGGAGAGCAGCTCGCGGTTCTCGGCCAGGTACCCGGCCAGGAACAGCACGATAAAGACCTTGGCGAACTCGCCGGGCTGGATGGTAAAGCCCGCGATGCGAATCCACAGCTTAGAGCCCGAGATCGTGGTGCCGATAAAGATGGGCAGCATCAGCAGGATGATGCCAATAATGCCAAAGGTGTACTTGTAGCGCATGACCACGTCGAGGTTTTTGACCAGTGCGAGCGTTCCCACCATCAGGGCCACCGAGACAAACAGGATGATGAGCTGTGAGATGGCGAGAGCGGGGGCGAGACGCGTCACGAACGTGATGCCGATGCCCGAAAGCACAAAGACAATGGGCAGGATGGCGGGGTCGGCACCGGGCGTCAAGATGCGCACGGCAATGTGGGCCGCGGCAAAGGCGGCAAAGAGGCCGATCGGTACGGCGAGCGTCTCAAAGGAGATGGCAGCGCCCGCGGTGAGCACGTACATCGCATACAGCAGGATGACGGGGAACGCCGAGGCGATGAGCAAGAGCAGCTCGGTGTTGCGGCGACTCATAAGCGGCACTCCCTTTCTAATTCTTATCGGAGGCTTCGGCCTCGGCGGACTGTTCGGCGGTTTTCTCAGAATCTGATTCGGAGGTCGATCCCTGATTGGTGTTGTCGCGAATCGTTTGCGCGTCGATCACCTGGCGGGTCTGCTCCTCGTCGATCTGGTGGCGGTACTTGGATATCGTGTCCTGCGCATCGTCGACACTTGTTTGCGGAATACCCGCCTTGAGGCGGTTTTGCGTGTCTTCGGGCAGGTCGGACAGCTTGATGCTGGTTTCGCTTTCGAGCCAGTGGAGCTTGAGTCCAAGCGGCTTGCCGGGCAGGCCGCGCCAGACGGCGACATTGCCCTGGTAGGTACCCAGGTAGTACGAGCCGGTGACACCCGTGTAGGCCCAGATGCCAGCTGCCAGCACAAAGACGAGGGCCAGGATGGCGGCGATAGTAATGTTGCGGCGACGCACGCGCTGCGCCTCGCGCATAACGCCATCGTCAACCAGGTCAACGACTACTACGGTCACGTTGTCGTGGCCGCCGGCGGCAAGCGCTGCGTCCACTAGGTTATCGACGCAGATTTGCGCGGTTGAGGACTGCGTGGCGATGTTCTCGATATCGCTATCGGGAATCATGCTCGAAAGGCCGTCGGAGCACAGGATCAGGCGGTCGCCTTCCTCGATATGCAGGGTGAAGTGGTCGGCATACATGGCGGGGTCCGAGCCCAGCGCGCGGGTGATGACCGAACGGTTGGGGTGGACGCGAGCCTCGTCTGCCGTAATCTCGCCGGCGTCCACGAGTTCTTCCACATAGGAGTGGTCGCGGGTCACGCGGATGAGCGTGCCCTCGTGGAGCAGGTAGGCGCGCGAGTCGCCCACGTGGGCGATGGCGAGCGTGTCGTTTTCGATATAGGCGCAAGTGGCTGTGCAGCCCATGCCGGGCTTGCCCAGGCCATTCAAGGCGGCCTCGATTACGGCGGCGTTGGCTGCCTCGACGGCTGCGGCCAGGCGTGCTGCGTCGGCGGACTGCGGGGCCGTCTTGGCAATAGTCTCGACGGCGATGGAAGAGGCTACCTCGCCGGCGGCGTGACCGCCCATGCCGTCGCATACGCAAAAGAGCGGCGACTGCACCAGGTAGGAATCCTCATTGTGCGGGCGTACGCAGCCAACGTCGGAGCGGGCGCCCCACATGAGTTGCGTGGTGGTGCCGGCATCATAGGTCGAGTCGGTCTCGATGCGCTCCTCGGTCAGGGGCTCAAAGCTCATGGTCGAGCCGGGGTCTTTGAGCTTGGCCTCAACGGCGGCAACGTCGATCTCGGCTGTGTCACCGGGAGAGACGGTGTCGGTCTCGGCGTTTGATTCGGAATCGCCGGTGTCCGGGGAGCCGGGCTCCTCGGACACGCGGGCGGTCGACTCGTCGTCTTGCGGGCTGACGTCTATAGGCTCGGGCGCCGGCGTAGACGCGGGCGCAACCTCGGATGCCGGGGCTATGGGAAACGCCGGCGCGGCGGGCTCGGGTGCCGCAAACACCGCAGCGCTCTCGTTGATTGCCGCGGCGACGGGCTCTGCAAAGTGAGTCGGCGCCGCGGTTGCTTCGGGCGCTGTGGGCTGGTCCGCAGCATGTGCGCCGATGGGTGCCGCTACGGCATCCTCTTCGCCCTCGTCATCGGCGAGATCCGAAATATCATGCGTTACATGCGAAAGAGGCAGGGAGAACACGGTGTCCTCGGGCTCCACGGGTGCGGAGCCCGCCGGAGCGGCGTGGGCCGGCGCAGCTGTGGCGGCGGTCGGTGCCTCGGTCATAGTTGCGGACTTGTTCTCCTCGTCGATCATCGACGGTTCACCTTCATGACCACGTCGCCAATCTGGACTTCGTCGCCCTCACGCAGCGTCGCGGGCTCCACGAGCTGGCGGCCGTTGACGAGCGTGCCGTTAAGCGAGTTGAGGTCCTCGATGATGAGCGCCGGGCCCTGCAGCGAAAAGCGCGCATGCGAGGCCGAGACGAATGGTTCGTTGATGCAGATGTCCGAAGATGGCGAGCGACCGACGATGACGGGGCCGAGCATATCTACGTGGATGCCGCGGATACCGCGCGGACCCTTGTCCACATCGATCGTCCAGATAGCCGAGTCGCGGCGCTGCCCGCGTACAAGCCCCACGCCGGTCTTCATGACGGCGAACAGGAAGATATAGAGCAGGGCGACCAGGACGATGCGGCCTGCAAAAAGGACGATATCGATGTTCATAAGCGACTATCCCCTAAATTCAAAGGTGCTCAGGCCAAACGTCAGCAGATCGCCGTTGCGCAGCGGGCAGCGCGTAATGCGGCGGTTGTTGACGAGCGTGCCGTTGGTGGAATTGAGGTCCTCGATCGACCAATCCGAGCCCGTAAAGGTGAGCTGGGCGTGGCGGCGCGACACGTTGGGGTCGCGCAGGGCAATGTCGGAAACTGAGCGCTCGCGACCGATGGTCACCTGCGCGGAAGTGATGCTGTGGCTCTCGCCGCTCACGACGTCGACGAGCTGGGCGAGCGGGCGCTGCGGGGCGCGGGCGCTCGCCATGTTGGAGGCAATACCGGCCGCGGCGCCAAGGCCCACGGCGGCGCCGGTCGCGGCGGCTCCGCCCATACCGGCGAGGGCGTCACGAGAGACGGTCTGCGGCACGGGGATGGGCGCGGCGGCGGGGTCGGGGACGTTGGGCGCAAAGGGATCGGCCACGGCGAGCGGGTCGGGAGCGGCGGCGCGGGGCATCGGCTGCTGGGGTGCTGTTGCTGCGGAGCGGCGAATTGCTGCTTGCCGGCGCGGGGAGCGCTGGCGGCGCGGCTTGCGGCCGAGTTGTTCTGGCCCAGGCCATTCTGGTAGGCGCGCTCTTCCTCGTACAGACGACCGAGCGTGGGGGCGTCGACGTTCTCGGCAAAGACCGAGAACTTGCCGGCACGCAGCTGCGGGTCGATCATAAAGCGAACGAGGGGTTCGCCGACAAACACATAGCGGCGCTTTTCGGCCTGTGCCTTCACAAACTCGCGGACTTCGCGCGAAAGCTCGGGGTAGAACGGGGCGAGCATGGGATCGTCGTCGGCGGCGATCAGGATGGTATAGAGTGCCGGCGCCGTGTTGACGCCGTTGATCACCAGAGTCTGATCCTCCATGTCGCGAGCGGCCTGCTTGGCAAGCTTCTTAAAGGAGAACGGGGCACGGGTGGCACCGAAGATGCCGGCCACGTGGTCCTCGAAGATGTTCAGGAAGTTCACGAAAGATCACTCTCCGTATAGGTTCTTTGGTATCCGAGCAAATATAGGCATATCCCAACGATTATAGAGGATAGGGTTCCCGCAACCGCCGCCTTGGCGACGACCGCGGCTGCAAGGCTGGCAATTTTCATATGGTGTGCAAGACAGGACGCCGCTGCGCAGCCGATGCCGGTGACAGCGATTGCGGCGATTGCGGCAAGGTTTGAGCCCTGATTGGCACGCTTGGCATGGGCATTGAGCAGCAGAGATGTCAGTGCAGCTGTCGCCGCGACAAGCACAACGGCAGCCCAGAAGAGCATGTCTCCCAGCGCTGCGGCAACGTTACCGAGCCCCAGTACGCCTCCGGCTGAAAGCGCGACCGTGGCCAGACGGGCAAAAAGCGCGCCCATGCCCGTTGCCGCGGCGGCGCTTGCCGGGCCGAGCCAAAATGACGCGACGCCGGCGGCGACCCCAGCTGCCAGGAAGGTATTGCCGGTCAGACAGCCAAGCGCGAGTGCACAGGTGAGCGTGGCGCTCGCGGCAGTCTCGGTGCGACCCCAGGCGATCCACCAACCGGACATGGCGGCGGCAAAGATCACCGCGACGGGCAGCATCGACAGGATGCCCTGTGCCTGCATGGTGGCGTTGGCCATGAGCACCAAAAAGCCCACAGCCGAGATGGCCGAGCCAATCTGGGGGGCCAGGCCAGCCGCCACTCCGATCGCGATGGCCGCAATGACCAGGCCGGGAAGCGCCGCGACCCCGGCCGTTTGCATCAGCAAAAAGCTAAAGGTGCCGCACGTTAGCGCCGAGATAGTGCGCATGGTGTAGTCGCGCGCATGGCTCCAGCGCGTGCCCGCCCAGCCGAGTGCGGGGTCGACCTCGATGGCGTCGTCCTCGTAGTGCGACGGCTCGATATCGTCGAGCTCCTGCTCGTCATCCGAAAGTTCGCCAACCATTTGCTCCAGGCTGCGACGGCCTTCGCGCACGCTGCCCAGACCGGCAAGGAGCTGGTCGCAAAATGTCTCGACGCTGCTGGGGCGGTCCTGCGGCATGGGGGAGAGCGCGCTCATGAGCGCGGCCTCGGCTCCCGGGGGAAAGTGTGGTATCAGCTCGCTGGGATAGGTGGCGCCGCCGATGATGCGGTCGAGCGAGTCGGCGGGCGTGGCCGCCATAAAGGGAGCGCTGCCGCACAGGCCCTCATAGATTACACAGGCGAGGGCAAAGACATCGGCGCGCTCATCGACCGTGCCGGTCTCGATATCGAGCTGCTCGGGCGGCATGTAGCCGATGGTGCCGCCGCGCGAGCCGCCAAAGCCACCGGCGGACGACAGTCGCGCCATGCCAAAGTCGGTGAGCTTTACATTGCCCGAGTGGTCGATGAGCACGTTGGCGGGCTTAATGTCCAGGTGGAGTACGCCATTACTATGGGCGAAGGTGAGCGCCTGGCCTAGGGCATCGGCAATGGCCGCGGCCTCGTCAAAGGTAAGTGAGTGACCGTCCACGCGGTGCAAAAACTCGGCCAGCGACATGCCATCGACATATTCCATAACTAGGTAGGCATAGGCTGTGTCGTGCGTAAAGTCGATGACCTGCACGATGTTGGGATGTTGAAGCATGGCGGCAGTGTGCGCCTCGCGCAGGACATCCATGATGTCGCTGGCGGGCATGCCGGCACCGTTAATAAGGGGGATGCGCTTAATGGCGACGCGGCGGCGCAGGTGCGTGTCGCGGCAGATCTCGATGGAGCCAAAACCGCCGGTCGCAAGTGTCTCGAGCGGCTGGTACCGCTTGAGCAGCTCGCGAGAGCTGGTGCCCTCCAAAGGAACGTCCGGCGAGAACCGGGCGGTATGTTGCGAGAAAAGCGGCATGGCCAACCCTCGTGCGTTTAAAGTTCGTTTGCGAGCGGCGGGCGCGGGGCCGAGCCGTTCGCGGTGGCATAGATGCTGCTAGTGTAGCACGCTCGGGTGCATGGGGAGGATAGCGGGATGCGAGGCTGCCTGCCTGTCTTGGCCTTAGCGCTTCTTCTTGTTCTTCTTCTGCTTGCGCCGCTTGCCCTTGGTCTCCTGGGGCTTGTCGCCCTGCTTGGCCTCGGCGGCGGCCTTCTCGGCCTTCATTTTCTTCTTCTTGGTCTCGATGCGGAGTTTTTTGTTGATGCGGGCCTTGAGGAAGGGACCGAACTGCTCGGCATCGCCACGGACGAAGGTGTCCTTGGGGATCGTCACGCCCTGGTCGGCGAACATGGCCACAAAGATGCGCTCGCCGTCGAGTACGTGGTCGAGCTTGTCAAACGGGAAGAACTGCGACTTGCCGCTCTTGTCCCAATCCATCAGGCCGTCCTCGTTGGCGGCGACGCGGCGATAGCGGCCACCCATGGACTCGTCGGCCTCGACGGCGTCGATAAAGTCGCGGGCGAGCGTGTGGTGCAGGTTCTTGCTCCACCAGGCCAAAAAGGCGCCGAACACGATCAACACGACGCCGAACTTGATCCAGCTGCCGCCGGCCACCAGCATGCCGATGCCGATGAGCGCGGCAACTGCCGCGGCGACATACAGCGAGCCGCGACGCCTGGGCGAGGCGACCAGGCGGGCGAAGTCGGTGACCAGGTCGTTTTCGTACTGGTACTCGTTGAGGTACAGGATGCCGTCATCGGCTGCGGCCTGCTCCTCGAGCGCGACCTCGACCTGGTCGGCTGCTTCGGAGGGAACGAGGTTGCTCTCTGCGTCTGCCATGCTCTTTGGACTCCTATCGCGGCGGGCTCGCCGTACGGGTTATTATGGAATGCAGTATGCCGTGCGACCGCATGGCCGCCGCGGCAACAAGACTCAGTATACCCGGGGGAGCACCCATGGAATCGTTGTACCGAAAGTATCGCCCGCTCACCTTTGACTCCGTGGTGGGCCAGCAGCATATCGTCTCGACGCTCGAGCACGCCATCACCGAGGGGCGCCTGTCCCACGCCTACCTGTTCTGCGGACCGCGCGGCACGGGCAAGACCACCATGGCGCGCATTCTGGCCAAGGCGCTGCTGTGCCGCAATGCCGAGGCGGCGCGCGCCGAGGGTGCAAGCGGCTGCATGCCCGACGGTACTTGCGAGGAGTGCGAGCTCATCGCCGAGGGCAACCACCCCGATGTCTACGAGCTCGATGCCGCCTCCCGCACGGGCGTGGACAATGTGCGCGAGGAGATCATCAACTCCGTCAACTTTGCCCCGGTGCGCGGCAAGTACAAGATCTATATCATCGACGAGGTCCACATGCTCACGACGGCGGCGTTCAACGCGCTGCTCAAGACGCTTGAAGAGCCGCCGGCGCACGTGATCTTTGTGCTGTGCACCACCGACCCGCAAAAGATTCTGGAGACCATCCTCTCGCGCTGCCAGCGTTTCGATTTCCATCGCATCGGCAACGAGGATATTGAGCATCGCCTGGCATACGTGTGCGAGCAGGAGGGCTTCGATTACGACGACGAGGCACTCGCCATTGTGGCGCGCCATGCCAAGGGCGGTATGCGCGACGCGCTTTCCACGCTGGAGCAGCTGAGCGTCTTTGGCAACGGTTCTGTGCATGCGGACGACGCCCGCTCGCTTTTAGGCGAGGTTTCGGACCAGATTCTGGGCGAGTTTTCCCGCGCCATTGCCGATCGCGATGTTGCCGAGCTGTATGGGCTTATTCGCGCGCAGGTCGAGGAAGGTAACGATCTGCTGGAGCTGACGCGCGACCTGGTGGCGCACGTGCGCGACGTGTATGTTGCCTGCGTTGCCCGTGCCCGTGCCGAGTTGTTTGAGGGCGGCTCCGAGCAGGCCGAGGCGCTTGCTGCCGAGGCCGCTGCCTTTGGCGAGCATCCTGCCGACCGCCTGGCCCGTGTGCTGACAGTGCTCGACGATGCCGCACTGGAGATGAGGGGCGCGAGCGATGTGCGCCTGGTGCTCGAGATCGCCTGCACGCGCCTGGCACGTCCCGAGGCTGATATAACGATTGAGGCATTGGCCGAGCGCGTGGCACGCCTGGAGGCCATGGTTGCCAATGCCGCGGTGCCGGCGAGCGTGGCTGCTGCTCAGGCCGCCGCGCCTGCAGCATCCGTACCCGCTGCCGCCCAGCAGCCGACGCTTATCTCGGGTGCCCGAGCTGCCGCTCCGGCGGCATCTGCTACCCCCGCTGATACGTCCGCGCGCCAGGGTGGTATGCCTTGGGACCGTGGTGCTGCCGCTCCGTCGGCTCAGCCGGCGGCTCAGCCGGCGTCTCGTGCTGCGTCCGCACCGGCGTCCAAGCCTGCGGCGTCCGCGCCCCAGCCCGCCGCTGCCCCGGCTCCCGCACCTGCCACCGCTCCGGCACCTAAGCCCCAGCCCAACACCGCCGCCCAGGTTGCTGCCGCCGGTGCCGCCGAGACCCCCGCGGTCGAGGATGCCGGAGAGCTGCAGCGCAAATGGGCCGAGGTTGTCGAGCGCGTCAAGGCTCGTCAGGCCTCCTACGCAGGGCTTTTGCTCAACGCTCGCGCCACGGCCGACGACGGCTCCAAGCTCACGGTCTCGTTCCCCGCGGGCTCGACCTTTGCCATCAAGATGCTCGGCCGCGCTGACACGCAATCGGTGGTCCTGCCGACGGTCTGCGCGGTCTTCGGTCGTCGCACCGTCGACTACGTCCTGGATGGAGGTGGCACGCCGGCTCCTCAACATGAGGAGCATTCTCCATCTGCACGGGCTGCGGCATCTGCGGACCCGCAGCCCGTGTCCTCGGCGGCCCCTGTATCCTCGAGCGCCAGCGCGCCGCAGCAGCAAGCAGCACCGGTAGCGGCATCGACCCTGTCGGCGCCTAAGCCAGCCGCGGCCAAATCGGCTGCTTCGGTCCCCACGCCCAAGCCTGCCGCTGCGCCTGCGCCCAAGTCATCCGACCTGGGCAAGGCCCCCTGGCTGCGCTCGGATAACCCTGCCGGCGCTCCCGCCACGGGCAAGCTCCCGACTGAGCCTGCGCCCCGTGCGCCCGAGCGTGCGTCCGCTCCCAAGGCTCAGCCGTCCGCGCAGTCTGCACCGTGGGAATCCGAGCGGGTGCCCTACGACGATGCCATGGTCGCCGGTTTTGCCGCCGATGCGGGCGGGGACGATCTGCCTCCGTTCGACGTGCCGGGTGCGACGCCCGCGCCCAAGCCCGCTGCAGCTGCCCCCAAAGAGGAGAGCGCTCCTGCAGCTCCCTGGGAGTCCAACCCCGGTGCGGGCAGCCCCTTCGGCCATCAGGGCGCAGCCCCGAGCATCCCGCAGACCGAGGACGAGGCCAAAGACCTCATCCGCAGCGTCTTCGGTCAGGCCACCATCTTCAAACCGGTGGAGTAGCTGCGCAGGCGGGTATACTGCTCAAGAAGAGAACCCTTTGAACGGAGCGAGCTTATGATGTGGGAATATGTCCGCCTTGAGGACGATACGCAGGTTTCGTATTCCGAAGTCCGGGAGGACAACACGGTGAAGGTTGTTGTGGAGCGCCCGCGCGATTGGGGTTTTGACACGGCGGAGTGTATCTTGCCGGCATTCAATTGGGTGTCACACGAGGGCTTTAGCGAAGCGGACCTCAAAGAACTCGATGATTTCGTGCGTAACAATGCCCCGCTCATCCTGCGTTTTGCCTACGAAGGCGGACGAGTCTATGCCTAGCCTGTTTCGACTCGGGCCGTACATCATCTTCTTCTGGACGGGGGAGAACGGCGAACCTGTCCATGTTCACGTTGCGGTCAAGCGCCCCACTGCCGAGGCAACCAAGATATGGCTTACCCGCTCCGGCGGATGCAAGCTGGCCCATAACAAGGGCGATATTCCTGCTCGGGATTTACGCGATATCATGCAGTTTGTTTCATCTAACCATGCGCTGATTTGCAAACGTTGGAAAGAAACAACTGGCGGGCTATCGTTCTACTGTTGAGAGTCGCTCGCCCGGCTTAGGATCCCCAGCTCTTCAGGGGTTTTGTCCGGGCGCATCTGTATTTCGGACATGTGTAGTGTGGTGCCGCGTATGTCGCATTTGAGCAGACAGGTGCGTGACGGTCGGCCTAGGATGCTGAGGTCGATACGATACGTCGCATGGCTGTCCGTGTACTCGACTTGCTCGGCGTTAATGGTTGCTCCGATTGCCAAATAAACGCCTAGCTCGGCATCGACAATCTTGAAGTCCTTTATCTTGACCTTGAACTCTTGATAGAGGGACGGGCTGTTGTAGTAGACGGTTCGGGTTCCGTCGGTGCACTCATCGGTCGTCTCCCATTTGACGACGGGCTGGTCCGAGCTGGCTATCAGCAGTTCTGCTCCAAAAGCTATGGCATGGGTGATGACAACCAGCAATGCCCAGCCGACAAAGAGATAGAGAACCACATATGCAACGGGGTGTTTTGAGCGGATGTTTTGGAGCGCGTTGGGGGCATTCATGGGGCACCTCCAAATTACTATCTATGGCAATCAAATTATACCCTGCCGCCATGTGCGCCGCCTCGAGCAGCGGTTCGGCATTTAGCTATTTAGTGGCGCACATGAAATGCCGGATTCGGCTCTACTAGATTGAGTGTGCGATATTATGCAACCTTGCATAATTCGACCTTGCATAATCTTTGAGTGCGGTTTGTATTGGAGGACATGTATATCGACTGAGGTAACACGTCCGCCCCGCTCTCTCGCCGCGCGCCGTGGTACGATTTTTGAGTTTGAAAGTCCCGCCGTGCTCCGGCTGCCCTTGCAGCTCGGCGTGCGGCCGCACGTAAAGGAGCCATCATGGCCGGTATGAACATGCAGCAGATGATGAAGCAGGCTCGCAAGATGCAGGAGCAGCTTGCCGCCGCGCAGGAGAACCTCAAGTCCCAGACCGTCGACGCCTCTGCCGGCGGCGGTATGGTCAAGGTGACCGTTAACGGCGAGATGGAGCTCGTCAACCTCACCATCGACCCCGATGCGCTCGATCCCGAGGACGTCGATATGCTGCAGGACATGATCATGGCTGCCGTCAACGAGGCCGTCCGCGGCGTCAACGAGCTCGCCAACAAGCAGATGGGCGCCATCACCGGCGGCCTCAACATCCCGGGCATGCCGTTCTAAGACACGCATATATATGAGTGCGAATCACAGTCTGCAAAAACTGCTCGATGAGCTGGGCCGTCTGCCGGGCATTGGTCCCAAGTCGGCCCAGCGCATCGCCTATTACCTGCTCGAGGCCGATGCCGAGGAGGCCCGCCGCCTGGCCGAGGCCATCCTGGAGGTCAAGCAGGAGGTCCACTTTTGCAGCCGCTGCTTTAACTACGCCACGGCCGACGAGTGCTCCATCTGCCAGGACCCGATGCGCGATACCACTCGCATTTGCGTGGTGGGCGAGCCGCGCGATGTCCAGGCGATCGAGCGCACGGGCAGCTACCACGGCCTCTACCACGTATTGGGCGGTGTGATCAGCCCCATGGACAAGATTGGTCCCGAGCAGTTGCACATCCGCGAGCTGCTGGCGCGTCTGGGCCACGAGGATATCCATGAGGTCATCATCGCCACCAACCCCAATATTGAGGGCGAGACCACGGCGAGCTATCTGGCCCGTACCATCAAGCCGTTGGGCGTCGAGGTGTCGCGTTTGGCAAGCGGCCTTCCCGTGGGCGGCGACTTGGAGTATGCCGACGAGCTTACGCTTGGGCGCGCCATCGAGGCCCGTCGCGCGATTTAGGTGGCGAGCCTGCTCCTGCCGTATGTTTTCCTCGCGATGCACGGGGTAGTCATATTTTCCCCGTGCGACAGTGAGTTTGTTGTGCAACAAAGATGCTTCGTATCCGCTTATCGCATGGATGCTTCCGCTCGCATCCTTAATTTGCCCATTCGTTGCGCAACCTTTTAGGTTCGCTGATACACTCAAATATGGATTCGAATGAATGCGCCGCTTCTGAGCGGCGTGTTTTTGTTGGAGGAGAACGCATGCGGCCCGGTGGCACTCAGACAAAGCGCGGCGCCGCGGTGCGCATACGACGCCGACTGGGCTTGGCGCCGCGGGCGTACGCACTGCTATCGTGCTCGCTGGTGCTGGTCATAGCTGGCGTTTCTGCCTATGGCATGACCGTGCCGTCCATGATGCAGGCGCATGCCGCACGCGAACCGCGCGTGGGGCATGAGGTCAAAAGTGATCTGGGTACCACGACTGGATATGCTTGGGCAAGTGTGGTCGCGCATATTGTGTTTGGCACTGACGGTGCGGACGGCGCCGAGGCCCCGGACAACGAAGTCACGCTTGCCAATGGCAAAACCATCATGCTCACCAACACCAAGATCATCGATCGGTTGTCCAACAATAGCGTGGCGGCAACGGTGAATAAGGTCGAGCAGCAGAAGGAGCAGGACGCCCAGCAGTCCGGAAAGCCCGGTAGCTCGGATACTTCTGGCTCCGGCTTGGATTCATCGAGTTCGGGCGGCGGCTCTGGGTCGGGTTCCTCTACCGGAGGGTCTGGAAACGGCGGCTCGACGGGCGGCAACACTGACAACGATACAAACTCCGGTGGCCTTTCCGCTGCTGAGGAAGAGAGCATTCACAGTTGGCTTGTGACCAAGTACAACATGCTCGACGGCTATGTTTCTCGTGCCAATGACGTGGTCTCGACCTATAACTCTACGGGAGATCCCAGGCCGTGCGACAGCCTGGTCGGGGAGATGTTTGTCATTCGAGCCGAGCCGAGTTCGGTCGTCAGACATTCTCGCCCCGGTCAAAGTGGTATCAGCAGTATGCCAATCTGTGGGGCTGTTACACCAACCTATGTCAATGGGTCGGCCATTACGGCGATGATGACGTCGCGCTCGGTAACTTCAACAATAACGTGGCGGCGCTTGCCCTATGATGACCGATCTTGCATCCACCACACCACAATCGCTCGGTCGCGATCCCATGGTCGGCCTGCGTCTGGCGCGTGTCGACGGGTTTGAGCCGGCCATTGCGCTCGGTCAGGACGAACTGCCTGCCTATCTGCGTCGTTTTACGATGCTGTTTGCCGACGATGCCACCATGCGCCGTGGCGGTATCGGTCGCGTGACGCGTGCCGTCAACGCCCAAGGCGAGGCCGTGGCACTCAAGCAGCTCATCTTGCCGACGCGCGATGAGTTTGACGACGATGCAACTCACGAGGCGCTGGTCGCCAAGTTCAAGGCGGCGTTTCGCGAGGAATACGAATGCCATCGCGCCCTTTCGGGCCTTAAGGGCTTTCCCCGCCTCTATGGCTGGGGCGAGGTCGACGGTGTGCCTGCAATTGTCATGGAATGGGTCGAGGGCGAGACGCTTGCCCGCTTGCGTTCGCGACTTGCCGTGGACGATGCCGGACGCCTGTCGCCGCTTGTGGCGGCGCGTCTGGGTCGCGACCTGTTCGATCTGCTCTGCCGTATGAGCCTGGTGGGCGAGGGCTTTGTCCATCGCGATATCTCGCCCGCTAATATTATGGTGCGCACGGCGCGTCTACCGCTTGACCGGCAGCTTGCCGAGGACACCTTTGACCTGTGCCTGATCGACTTTGGCTCGTCGCTGGCGCTTGAGCCTGCGTCGGCCGTGGCCGGTACCGGCGGCAAGGCGTCGTTTACGGAGCGTTATGCCACGCTGCGTCGCGCGACGGTTGCCTACGCCCCGCCCGAGATGCTCACCGACGATATTCCCGACCTACGCGCTTTGCGTATGTCGCCGGCGATTGACGTCTATGCCGCGGCAAGCACGGTTTACGAGCTCATTGCCGGCGTCGCGCCATACGAAGCCGCGCCGAGCACTTCGGGCACCTCGGGTTCGCGCAAAAAGACGCGCGACATCGCCAGCCCCTACCGTCTCAAGATGGACACGCGGCCCGACTATCCCATTGGTGCCCATGCGCCCGGTTGCGATTTGACTCAGCTGCTTCGTCGTGAGCCCGATGTGGCGCTCGCCGCGGCCGAGCAGGCCCAGCAGCTAGGGCTTGAGCCGGATTCCGAAGAGCTACGTGATGCGCTGGCGTTTGTCGATACCCAGCTGTTCGACGTGGTGATGGCCTGTCTGTCCAGCCATCAAAAAGATCGTCCCGAGCCGGCGGCGGTCGAGGCGGCGCTCTCGGCGTTTTGTGACCACTATGCGCAAAATGTCGGTCGTTCGCTCCGCGGCGAGCCGCTCACGCCGTGCCCCATGGATGCGTCCGGCCGCGCGGTTCGTCGCGCGCTGATGATCGGTGCGGCGGTCGTTTGCAGCGTGGTTTGGGCTGTGGTCGTGGTTTCGGCCGCGCTGCTGGCGTCGGGCGCTCGCGTGACGGCGATTTTGGGATCGCTCGTGTGGTCTGGGTCGCTACCGGGTATTATTGCCGCACTGGCTTTGGCGCTGCCAGGCATAGCCGGCGTTGCCGCGGGGGCACTTGCGCGTGATCGGCGCTCGGGGTTCCTGCAGGGTGTGCTTGCGCTTTCTGCCTGCGAGGTTCCGGTGCTGGTTGTGGCTGCATGTAGCGTATTTTCCCAACGCGCCGTGATGGGCGGCCTTGTTGCCGCTCTGGTTGCAACCTATACGCTTACGTGGTTTTTGCTTGCGATGGGCTTTGCCTTTGAACTTCCCGTTTCGGCACCGCGACGCACAAAAGCCCAGATGGCGACTCCGCTTGCCGGTGGAGCCGCAGCTGCCCGTACTTTTGGCGGACCTGTCGAAGTATCGTCCGATTCTATTTCTACGACCAAGGAGGCCTAGGTCATGGCATCTCAAGTTGAGCTCACCCCATGCGGGGCCATGTTTGACATCTTTAAGCGCGCGGCGCATCTGAGCCATATCGAGCTGTGCGGCTTGGTGCTTTCGTCCCGTCCGCTCGCCGACGGCCGCAGCCCGCAGAGCCGAGCCGCCGATCGCTCTTGGGTTTCCCGCTTTATCGTTCGCGCGCCGGTCGGCACGCTTCAGCATCGCTACTTTGCCGAATACGGTACCTCGGCTGCGCGTATTATGTCGCAACTGGCCCTGCGCCAGCGAAATCCCATGGACTCCACGGCTGTGATCAATATGGTGTGCGGTCCTGCAGGTGAACCGATGGTACGCGCACTCGAAGAGTGCCACCAGGACACGAATCTCTATCGCAACGCGCTCGATCGCCTGTCCCAGGCGGCAGAACTCATGCCTGCCGAGCGCGCCGAGGCCGTGCTGGTGCTGTTTGTCGCCGTCGGTTGTTCGGCGGATGTGCGGTCCTCGGTGAACTATGCCATCGACTACGCGCACGCGACCTGTGGCGGAGGAACATTCACGCCGCGTTCGCTTGGCATGTCGATGACCGCGGGCGAACGCGAACCCGCCCCGGCGCACCCCTTGGGCTTGCTGCGCGTACAAAACAGTTTTGTCGTGAGCGCCCCGCGCTGGATTCAGCCGAGCGAGCAGGGTGTTGAGATTGGCGCGCTGGCCACTGGTGAGGGCGATATTACCGACGTCGGCGACGATGTCTCGGCCCGCCATGCTCATATCTGGTGCGATGCTCAAAATATCTGGCACGTCGAGGACTTGTCGTCCACCAACGGAACCGTGGTGGTAAACGGGGCCACGCGCGTCTGCATTCAGGTCGAGCCCGGCCGTTCCGCCCAACTCAATCCCGGCGACGAGCTCAAGCTCGGCGAATCCACTACCTACGCCATCCTCTTCGGTGCTCTCTAGCCGGCAGATAGGGACGTTTCTTTTCTGCCGGCACTTGGGGACACTCCTCGGCGCGCCAGAGCCAGTCGCCCGGGGATGGAGGGGCCATTTTGGCCCTTGGCGGTCAGTCGGGGCGAAACTAGAAGATCTTTCCGATTCGCGGCTGTTCATGCTTGTAGAGCATCTAAAACAATAGGATGTTATTCTGGAATATGCCGGGTGCGTGAACTTGCCTGTCTTAGCCTTAATAAGGTATAGGGGAGTTTGGCTCAGGGGTTCCGTCTTGTTCTTCAGCGCAGTATTGTGGGACAGATTTGCTGAGATTGGCGCCTTACACCGCAGAGCGCACGGAAGGCTCTCGATTTGTGTTCTGGCCCCAGAATACAGGGCCTGATACTTACCAACTGTGGCATGGATGTAACATCTGTAGAAATCAACCCTTTTGTTGTCGACCTTTGTAAGAAAAACACTGCCATCAACTCTTTGGATGACGAAACTAGGGTGCTTGAGGGGAGCCTTTACTCCCCTCTGAGAGATGACTCATGTTTTTCGCTTGTCGTTGTGAATCCTCCGTTACTGCCGATTCCGGATGAGATTCCTTATCCCTTCGTTTGAGATGGAGGACAATCGGGTCTGGATAAAACACTTCGTATTCTTAAGGGTGGCGATACGCATTTAGAGAAAAACGGTAAATACTGCTAATAGGGGTGACGACGATGGTGCAGGGGCGACCCGCGATGCTCTCATCAATACGTCGGATACTTGGGAAATCAGGTCTAGATGCATGTATGATGATGCTGTGTGGCTATTCAATTAATCCGCGTTCCGAATGGGTGCAGGGTATAGCTGCGACATCGTATGCTTTTGACCCGGCGCGATACTCAGATATTTCTGAGGCGGTTGACGAAGTTTATACGCACTATGCCGCGCAAGGCGTTTCGGAAGTTTGCACATCTACGTTACGGGCTTAGGTTTCTTCAAGCGAGCAGGCCGGTTGCGTTATTTCGAGCGATTTTTCTAGTCTAGACGACAAAAGGCAAAGGATTTGATGGGTATAAAACGCGGACGTTTGTGGGCGGATGCTCAAATCTATTGTGGCAATCGGGCGGTTGAAAAAGATATTTCAACCGCCCGATTGCCAGGTTCGTCGGAGGAGATGTCCGATTCCGACTCTCTTGTAGGAAGAGCTTGAGATCGTATTGGCCCAAGGCAATCTTAAAGCAGTCTCATTGGCAAATCTTCGCTCCTGTTGTGTTGAGGTGTAAGGTATCAGTGATTGATGTTTTGTGGCGGGTAGATTGGGGCCTTCCTTGATTCGATGCGTTCTCTCGAGGTTCATCAGAGCAAAAGGGGCTTTCGTCTTCATTGCTATCACGGTGATTGGAACCGCTCTCTCCTATGCCATGCCATACGTGAACGGGAAATTCTTAGATTTTCTTCTCGGTAACCGCAGCGAAAGAGACGCCGTACTCTTCGCGCTCCTGGTTGCGTCAATAGGAGTTTTCTCCACCCTCTTTACTTATTTTGCAGGAACACTTTCCATTCGCATAACCACGAGACTTTCCTTTGATCTTCTCAGGGAGGCCGTCTTGCGTTTTGAAAGAGACGATTACTTGGTGAGTCGGACCATCGATCCAGCCTATACAACGCAACGGATTATTTCCGACTCCAGCGTGGTCTCATCCTTCGTTTTGGCGAATTTTATCAGTGCGCCGCTGTCCATTGTAGCCATTCCCATCGTATTGCTTATCATATGGTCAATTGATTCAACTCTCGCGGTGTTTTCCATCATTCTCCTCATCGTGTATTTCTGTGTAATTACTGGGTTGAGGAAACTTTTGTATAGGGTCACGTATGAGAAGAAAGAGGCGGACAGCGCCTTTTACGCCGCAATTGCATCGCAGCTTAATCAGATTCTCAACATTCAACTGACATCTTCGTACGGCAAGAGCGAACAAGCGCTCGACGCTGGGTTTAAGAGCTATTTTCCCAAAGTTTTGCGCTCCGGAAAGCTATCATATTCTCTGACATCGCTCGATGGTCTTTTCGCAGCGTTGTTTCAAGCGGTGATACTTGTTGTTTCCGGAGTACGAATCATTAACGGAACTATGTCAATAGGCGAGTACACTATCATCGGTACATACTTCGCGGTTCTCTTTAAGACTTTGAAAAGTATGATGTCATTGTTCAAATCCTATCAAGATGCCAAAGCATCATGGGATAGGACGGCTATCGCGACGAGAGAAAAGGAGAGATCGGGGTGGAATCGGACCGATTTAGCTAAACTCGATGAAATAAATGACATTTCGGTATCTGATTTGGAATTCTCGGTTGCCCTTCCAGACGGATCTGTCCGAGAGGTCCTCGGCGGGTTTTCTTTCAAGTTTTCCGGTCCTGGTACATATTGCATAGTTGGGGAAAACGGAAGAGGCAAGACGTCACTTCTTTACTTGATGCTCGGGCTATACTCATCGAAAGGCAAAGTAAAATACAACGGCGTGCCAATCGAAGAATGCGACTTGGATTACATACGTGCGAGAGAGATATCGTGCTGCCCACAGTCGTGCTTCGCGCCGGACGAAACGGTGAAAGAGCTGTTAGAGTATTTCGACACGCCCTTTTCTTCCTATCACCGGGGTGTAGATGGCCTACTTTCGTTGGAAAACAGCGTGAAGGAGTTGCTCGGGAAACGTTGCTCCGCGCTTTCGGGCGGTGAGCTGCGCCGAGTGTACTTATGGTCGGCGATTTCACGCAAGTCGTCAGTTTTGGTACTCGACGAGCCCACGACTGGGTTAGACGCTGTAAGCCGCGCCGAGCTTGCGGCCTATGTTAAGCGCAACAAGCAAAGCCAGCTGATCATCGTTGTCTCTCACGATGACGAGATGGTCGGCGCGGTAGAAGGGGTAGTGGATTTAGGCAGCATGTACCAGGGTAAATGATGACAAGTGTAGTGCTACCCAACTGGCAGAGATAACAAAAAGGCGATGCAGATGCACGTAGCATTCAGGCGGTTCGGACTCGGTGCCTTCACGCCATCGCAACGCTTTCAGATATAGTTCTCGTTCTCTTACTAAAGGAAACTTTAGTCTACGTCATCTTGTCGAGACAGAGGTGAAGCGAAGTGTTGTCGCGACGTATCTTATTCCAGGTGGCTCAGTATCAGCGTGAGAATCGCACCAAAGTGTACTTACGATTCTCGTGTCCCACGGACAACATGAGCTGAGCATTGAGGTTCCACCCTTTGCTGCAACTACACGGGGTTGGACGGCAATGAATATGCCGGGCCGCATACCACGCGCAGCGGGGGTCCATGTCCCAGTATGTTGCCTACAGCAGCCTCGATGTCCACGCACACATCATCTCTGCCTTCGCGTTCAATCCATTTGCCGGAGAGTGCGAGGGTTGCCAGGCCGTAGAATTCGAGCCGAACAACTGAAATGCGGTATCAGCGCATAGGATTAAACTGACGATTGCTTTGCACTGAGAATACGCTTGGAAAGCCGCTATGGGTGGCGGCCCGGGTTAAATAGAGAAGCCCGTCCGATCACTTTCATGTGGCGAACGGTCGGGCTTCTTATTCCACTTGCCAATGCTCGGCTCATATTGGAAGAAAGCTACGCTAATGTTTGCGTGACACTCCTATTTTTTCCGAAGAAAGAATCGGATAATGAAGAATAACAATAAAAAAGGTGCCAGATATAAAGCCAGTACAAAGGTTAATCCAACGAGACCTTGCAATAATGGCATAACTCCTCCCAGACACGAGATTTTGGTATTTGTCCCCATCTTATTTTGAATTGGACCAAATAGTTCCTAGCCACAAAACTACTCGTCAACTGGATCGCACCAATCTGCTGGCAAAACACAGCTTGATTCTTTATCGACATAGCACCAATCCGCAACAGGGCACTCGGCGATGTCGTAAAAATTGCATATATCAACTCCAAGACAACAAGGCTCAACGGGAGGATGTTCATTTGAACCAACAGGATGGATATGCTTCATAACAGCTCCTCACCTTAATCCAATTAGAGACTACGTTTGATCAATGCCACAGTGATCTACAACGCAGATGCTGCCGCCATCCATGTCATAGTCGCAGTAATCGTATGCACCACAGCCATCTGCTTTATCATAAACAGTACAGATGTCAGTAATGCCCAAGAGGCAGTCAAAAGACATCGGCTTCACGCCTGCCTCGTCGCCACTTCCTGGATTAATCGGATGAATATGCTTCACGACTACCTCCCTTTGAGTGCAGAAAAACCTCAATATTGTGTATAACAAACCAAGATGTCTAGTTCACCATATTTCTAGAATGGTTTCGGCGAATGTAGCAATAAGCTTCGCAGACGGTAATCAGAAGAACGAACACCTCCACAATGGTGACAGCAATGCGCTGAACCGCTTATTCCGATACAGTAGCTTCTCGTTGATTTTTCTCCTGCGAAGATGAGTGGCGGGAAATAAGGTCAAAAGCCATCTCGTAGCACATTTTTCTATATTCACATGATGCAGGGTGTAGACTCTTGGGCAAGTAGCCGTGCTCGTCTGCAGCCTCCCAGCTACAGCCCCCACCACAGAAAGACCGAGCCCAACAGTCCGTACAGTCAATTCTTTTTTCGACACCCTGACTCCAGTTTTCAATATACCTAGTTTCGTCAATTCCGGTGACGATGTTGCCCATTTTGAATCGCATCATCCCGACAAACCTGTGACAGGGGTATACGTCCCCTTCGGGAGTCACGGAAATAAAACGCCTGCCAGCCCCGCATCCGACAAAGGCGATCCTGTTACTCATAATCAAATCAACTGCAGTTTTCAATGTTCTAAACAAGGGCTTTTCCCCTTGATCAATCTGTTTGAGATATTGATCCGCCAAATCTATTAGGCCCGCCCTGATTTTGTTTAATGAGTGTTCGTCGAGTTTGATATTCTCATCGAATGAGCTCACGGGCGAGAAGTAAATCCTTCTGAAGCCCATCTCTTTAAACTGAAGATAGTCTTCAACAAGGTTACAGTTATTATTTGTTAAGGTCGCTCTTGCGCCGAAGGGGAACGACTCGGAAAAACGACGAACGTTTTTGTCGATATCGGAGAAAGAGCCGCCTCCCGTCTTGTACGGGCGCGATGCATCGTGCTTGCATCCTGTACCATCGAGACTAATCAGAACAGAAAACCCGTGCTCCTTGAAAGAATTCACAGCAGTGTCATTCAAAAGCGTTCCGTTGGTCGTAATAGAATAGGTAAAGTTTCTATTGGGGTATATTCTTTTTGAATAGTCGACCGTTTTCCATATCAGCGGCTCGTTAATCATGGGTTCCCCACCAAAAAAGACGATCGCAAGCGTTTCGTTTTCCGATGAACTTGCGACGAGGTAGTCGACCGCCTTGAAGGCTATCTCGTCTGTCATCAGCAGAGGAGACGTTCCATAATCTCCTTTACCGGCAAAACAGTAACTACAACCAAGGTTGCATGCATGTGAAACGTGGAGTTCGATGGATCTAAGTTTTCGAGGCGTGTCTTTTGTTAAGAAAGTCCGCTCAGATAATCGTTGATACTCATCAATGTCGTCTTCAAGTTCTGCTATGGTCGTTTGGTCGTAGCCTTTCGCAGCAAGTGACTTTGTTAGCAACTTCGAGTTGACCGTTCTTCCCGATGCTTCAAATATGCGAAGCGCATCTTCTGATGCTTGGTCAACCTGAAAGCAATTGCGAGTGACCTCATCGAAGCAGTAACGACGATCACTTACTGAGAAAAAATGCATACGTTCCTCAATTTCATGCTGGACTGGCACTAACCTTGTTTATTGTTGCGCAGCTATAAAAAACCACCAGCGGGGATTCGGTGTGCGGCCCAATCGGACTCCCAAAAGGTTCTATTTGAGACTGGCAAGCTTTGTGTTGTTGGCACTTCGACAGCGCTCTTTATTCCAACATGGAGCCTCGCAGTTTGAGTCGACTTGCCTCTGGAAGGTCCGATCTTAACTTGATTTAGGATGAAAACAGATTACAGGCGCGCTCCTCTAGAAAGAAAGGAAACCAATCGCCGCCTTTCACCAGGAAAGTTTTTATAGCCCACCTCGAGCAAAATGAAAGATGCGAGAGCGATTGGGGAACAACGCGAATCTCCCCTTTTGGGTGGGAGCGAGCCTTCAGCCACCGGCGAACGACTCGCCCTGGTCAGAATCTGGAAGTGGTGCCGGGCCGCTTGGGCCTCCCCGGTGACTTCGTGGGGCTTACCTGCCTGACGTCGAGGAGTACATCCGCAAGATTCGTTCCCTATGCCGTTTGCTCTCACGCCCTCCTTAGTTCCAAGTCGGGCGAGCCGCCGCGCTCATGCGACCCGTGGCGGCGACACGTCGACGCCGCGCTCGCTGAGCACATCTTCGGTCGCGGGCGAGCACGAGGTCGCGCCGGCGCATCCGCTGGGACTGCTGTGCGTGCAAAACGGCTACGTGGTGAGCGTCCCGCGCTGGATTCAGCCGAGTGAGGAAGGCGTTGAGATCGGCGCGCTGGCAACGGGGGAGGGCGGCATCACCGACGACGTCTCGGCCCGCCATGCCCATATCTGGTGCGACGAGTCTGGCGCATGGTTTGTCGAGGACCTGTCGTCCACTAACGGCACCGTGGTGGTAAACGGGGCCACGAGTGTGTGTATTCAAGTAGAGCCCGGCCGCTCCGCCCAGCTCAACCCCGGCGACGAGCTCAAACTCGGCGAATCCACCACCTACGCCATCCTGCTCGGCGCCCTCTAGCCGGCAGTTAGGGACGTTCCTTTCCTGCCGGTACTTGGGGACACTCCTTGGCGCGTCAGAGCCAGTCGTCCGGGGATGGAGGGACCATTCTGGCCTTTGGCGGTCACCCGAGGTAAACCTTTACCGCCCGCCTATATTTGTCGAAATTACACTTAACGGCGGGGTACAATAAACCCGCATGCGGATTTCCGTTGCGGGCGCTTCCCATCGCCGGGGCGTGCCCGGGAGCATCCGGCATGCGGCCTTTGCGGCGCTCGGTCATGTGCAAGACGGGCGGTCGGGTCTGTGGGGCGCATCAGTTGCCCCTCGCCTCGGCATGCCTTCTCTCCACGCCATGTACCTGCTGCTGAGCCTGCCTGCCAGATGATTGGAAGCAACAGCGAAAATCCCATCACGCCAACATCCCGGCGATCGCCGGGGCCTGTATACCTATATGAGAGGAGAGGGGTATATGGCGCGTAAGTTTAAGTCTATGGACGGCAACGAGGCGGCCGCATATGTTTCGTATGCGTACACCGAGGTAGCGGGAATCTATCCCATTACGCCGTCCAGCCCGATGGCCGACCATGTCGACCAGTGGGCGGCCCAGGGTCGCAAGAATATCTTCGGCACCCCGGTCAAGGTCGTCGAGATGGAGTCCGAGGCAGGTGCAGCCGGTACCGTTCACGGTTCGCTGGGCGCCGGTGCTCTGACCACCACCTACACGGCTTCTCAGGGTCTGCTCCTGATGATCCCGAACATGTACAAGATCGCGGGCGAGCAGCTCCCGGGCGTCTTCCACGTCTCCGCGCGTTGCGTCGCTTCCCACGCCCTGAACATCTTTGGCGATCACTCCGACGTCATGGCCTGCCGCCAGACCGGTTTCGCCATGCTCGCCGAGGGCAACGTCCAGGAGGTCATGGACCTCTCGCCGGTGGCTCACCTTGCCGCCATCGAGGGTAAGACCCCGTTCCTTAACTTCTTCGACGGCTTCCGCACCAGCCACGAGATCCAGAAGGTCGCCATGTGGGACTACAAGGATCTGGCCGAGATGTGCGACATGGACGCCGTCCAGGCTTTCCGCGACCACGCGCTCAACCCTGAGCACCCGCACACCCGCGGCAGCCACGAGAACGGCGACATCTTCTTCCAGAACCGTGAGGCCTGCAACAAGGTCTACGACGAGCTTCCCGCCGTCGTCGAGGGCTACATGAAGAAGATCAACGAGAAGCTCGGCACCGATTACGGCCTGTTCAACTACTACGGCGCTCCCGATGCCGACCGCGTCGTCGTGTGCATGGGCTCCTTCTGCGACGTGCTCGAGGAAGTCATCGACTACCTCAACGCCCACGGCGAAAAGGTCGGCCTGGTCAAGGTTCGTCTGTTCCGTCCGTTCTCCATCAAGCACTTCGTCGACGTTCTCCCCGAGACCGTCCAGAAGATCGCCGTCATGGACCGTACCAAGGAGCCGGGTTCCATCGGCGAGCCGCTCTACCAGGACGTCGTCTCCGCTCTCTACGAGGCCGGCAAGACGGGTATCAAGGTCGTCGGCGGCCGTTACGGTCTGGGCAGCAAGGACACGCCTCCCGCGTCCGCGTTCGCTGTCTTCGAGGAGCTCAAGAAGGACGAGCCCAAGCGCGAGTTCACCATCGGCATTGTCGACGACGTGACCAACCTGAGCCTGCCCGAGGCCGAGGATGCGCCCAACACCGCAGCCCCCGGCACCATCGAGTGCAAGTTCTGGGGTCTGGGCGGCGACGGTACCGTCGGCGCCAACAAGAACTCCATCAAGATCATCGGCGACCACACCGACAAGTACGTCCAGGCCTACTTCCAGTACGACTCCAAGAAGACCGGCGGCGTCACCGTCTCGCACCTGCGCTTTGGTGATTCCCCGATTCGCTCGCCGTACTACGTGACCAAGGCCGACTTTGTCGCCTGCCATAACCCCAGCTACATCGTTAAGGGCTTCAAGATGGTCCGCGACGTCAAGCCGGGCGGCACCTTCCTGGTCAACTGCCAGTGGAGCGACGAGGAGTTCGCCGAGCACATGCCCGCCGTGGCCAAGCGCTACATCGCGAACAACAACGTCAACGTCTACCTGATCGACGCTATCGACCTGGCCGCTAAGGTCGGCATGGGCAAGCGCACCAACACGGTGCTCCAGTCCGCCTTCTTCGCGCTGGCCAAGGTCCTGCCCGCCGAGGACGCCCTGCAGTACATGAAGGACGCGGCTACCAAGTCCTACATGAAGAAGGGCCAGGCTATCGTCGACGCCAACCACAAGGCCATCGATGCCGGCGCTACCGCCTTCCGTAAGTTCGAGGTTCCGGCCGACTGGGCTACCGCCGAGGATGCCGCTCCCGTCGAGCTCTCCGAGGAGACCAAGTCCGCTATCGCCCAGCAGGTCAAGAACCTGCTCGAGCCCATCGATCGCATGGACGGCGACAGCCTGCCTGTTTCCGCCTTCGTCGATTGCGCCGACGGCCAGTTTGAGCTGGGCGCCTCCGCATACGAGAAGCGCGGCGTCGCCGTGGTCGTTCCCCACTGGGACGAGACCAAGTGCATCCAGTGCAACCAGTGCGCCTATGTGTGTCCGCATGCCACCATCCGTCCGTTCGCGATGACCGAGGACGAGGCTGCCGCCGCGCCCGAGGCTACCCGCACGCTCGACGCCATGGGCCCCAAGGCCAAGGGCATGAAGTTCACCATGGCTGTGTCCCCGCTCGACTGCATGGGTTGCACCAACTGCGTCAAGGTTTGCCCCAAGGGCGCCCTCGAGATGGTTCCCACCGAGCAGGAGATGGACCAGCAGCCCGTTTGGGACTACATGGTCGAGAACGTCTCCGAGAAGAAGGAGCTCATCGCGGCCAACGTCAAGGGCAGCCAGTTTAAGCAGCCCTACCTGGAGTTCTCCGGCTCCTGCGCCGGCTGCGCCGAGACCGCCTATGCACGTCTGGTGACCCAGGTCGCCGGCGACCGCATGTTCATTTCCAACGCCACCGGCTGCTCCTCCATTTGGGGCAACCCCGCTGCCACCGCTCCTTACTGCAAGGACAAGGACGGTCACGGCCCGGCGTGGAACAACTCCCTGTTCGAGGACAATGCCGAGCACGGTCTGGGCATGGCCGTTGGCTATGAGGCCGTTCAGCACAAGCTGATCGCCGCTACCCAGGACATCATCGCTGCCGATGGTCCGTCCGATGAGCTCAAGGCCGCCGGCCAGGCTTGGATTGACTCCGTCAACGACGCCGAGGCCTCCAAGACCGCTGCCGCTGCTTACGTT
>CABUOF010000010.1 GCA_902493125.1 uncultured Collinsella sp.
CAGTCCTGCTCGCACGGAGAGCACATTAAGTGCTCTCCGGCTCGTGCGGAACTCGCGATCGACTTCGCATGCCGCCGGGCAGCCGGGGCCGACGCGGGGTTCAAAGGTTTTCAAAAAAGCGGTCGGCGCGCAGTGCGCCGACCGCCGATATATGGGGTCTGATATTTTCTAACAGTTAGGGCCTCTTACTCGTCAAGGAGATCTTCCGGCATGTCGTTGCCGTCGCCTAGATCGACAGGGGTTTCTTCGGGGGCGGAGCCGTTTTCTATGGCTTCGCCTTCGGGCCTCTCTTTGGCGGCCGTCATGCGGGCCACGGCGCAGATGCGGTCGTTGTCGTCGACGGTCATCATCTTGACGCCCTGGGTGGCGCGGCCGGTCTGGCTGATCTCGTCGGTCTTGACGCGAATGACCGTCGCGCCCTCCGTCACGATGAACAGCTCGTGCTGCGGGCCCACCGTCTTCATGGCCGCGAGGTTACCCTTACGCTCGGTCATTTGAATGGTGTAGACGCCCTGACCGCCGCGATTCTGCTCCGGGTAGTCCGCGACCGGCGTGCGCTTGCCGTAGCCGCGCTCGGTGATGACGAATAGATCGCCGTTGCCGTTAGTGACTTCCATGCCCAGAACGCTCACGCCGTCCTTCAGACCGATACCGCGAACGCCGCTGGTATCGCGGCCGGTGGCGCGCACCTGCTCCTCGGAGAACATGATCGCCTTGCCCGCGGTGGTGGCCAGGATAATCTTGTCGCCCTCGCGCACGCGGCGCACGTTCAGCAGCGCGTCGTCGTCACGCAGGTTGATAGCGATCAGGCCGTCGCGACGGCTGCGGTCATATGCGCTCATCACGGTCTTTTTGACCATGCCGCTCTTGGTGGCAAACATCAGGTACTCGTCGGCCGGGAACTCGCGGCAGCTGATGACGCTCGCGATCTTCTCGCCTTCCTCGAAGGGCAGCAGGTTGACGATCGCGGTACCGCGCGCCTGGCGCGTACCCACCGGCAGCTCGTGCACCTTCAGGCGATAGACCTTGCCCTTGCTCGAGAAGAACAGCACGTACTCGTGCGTGGACGCGATGAACATCTCATCGATAACGTCGTCCTCTTTGAGGTTGACGCCCGACACGCCCTTGCCACCGCGCTTCTGGGCACGGTAGGCAGCCACTGGGATACGCTTAACGTAGCCGGTGTGGGTGATGGTCACGACCATATCCTCGTCGGCGATGAGGTCCTCGACATCCAGGTCCTTCTCAACCTGGCTGATTTCGGTACGGCGCTTGTCGCCAAACTTCCTGGAGATCTCGCGCATCTCTTCCTTGATGACGCCCAGAATCTTCTCCTCGTGCGCCAGCAGGTCCTCGTAGTAGGCGATGGCGCGGCGCAGGCCGTCCAACTCTTCTTGGATCTTGTCGCGCTCCAGGCCGGTCAGGCGGCGCAGCTTCATCTCGAGGATGGCCGTGGTCTGCTCGGGCGTAAAGCCAAAGCGTTCGATCAGTCGGCTGCTGGCCTCGGAGTCGGTCTGCGAGGAGCGGATGATGCTGATGACCTCGTCGATATGGTCAAGGGCCATCAGGTAGCCCTCGAGGATATGCGCGCGGGCCTGGGCCTTCTTAAGGTCGAAGCGGGTGCGGCGGGTGACGACGTCGACCTGGTGGTCGATGTAGTGCTGCAGCATCTCGCGCAGGCTCAGGCATTTGGGAACGCCGTTGACGAGTGCCAGGTTGTTGGCGCCAAAGGTCGTCTGCAGCGAGGTGTACTTATACAGGTTGTTGAGCACGACCTGCGGAATGACGCCCTTCTTGAGCTCGATGACCAGACGGATGCCCTTCTGGTTGGACTCATCGCGCATATCCGAGATGCCCTCAATGCGCTTGTCGTTGACGAGTTGGGCGATCTTCTCCTGCAGGGTGCCCTTGTTGACCATGTAGGGAATCTCGGTAAAGACCAGGCGGCTGCGGCCGGTCTTGGTGGACTCCACATGTGCCTTGGCACGCACGGTAATGGAGCCGCGGCCGGTCTCGTAGCTCTGCTTAATGCCGGCGCTGCCCATGATGATGGCGCCGGTGGGGAAGTCCGGACCGGGCATGATCTGCATGAGCTCGTCGACGGTGGCGTCGGGGTTGTCGATCAGGTAGCAGGTGGCCTCGATCGCCTCGGTGAGGTTATGCGGGGCGATGTTGGTGGCCATGCCGACGGCGATGCCCTGGCTGCCGTTGACCAGCAGGTTGGGGAAGCGCGCAGGCAGTGCCACGGGCTCGGCGAGCGATTCGTCGTAGTTGGGCTGCCAGTCGACGGTATCCTTCTGCAAGTCACGCAGCAGTTCCATGGCGGGCTTGGCCAGGCGGCTCTCGGTGTAACGCATGGCCGCCGCGCCGTCGCCATCGATGTTGCCGAAGTTGCCGTGACCGTCGATGAGCGGCGTGCGCATGGAGAACCACTGCGCCAGGCGGACCATGGCCTCGTAGACCGCAGAGTCACCGTGCGGGTGGTACTTACCGATAACTTCGCCGACCGTCCAGGCCGACTTTTTGTGTGGGCGGTTGGGGTAGATGCCGCTCTCGTTCATCGCGTACAGGATGCGGCGGTGTACCGGCTTTAAGCCGTCGCGCACGTCCGGCAGGGCACGCGCTGTGATAACCGACATCGAATACTCGATGAACGACTGCTTCATCTCGCGACCGAACTCCGAAATCTGGAGCTGGCCGCCGTTGATGTCCTCGCCGGCCGAGGCGCCACGATCGACTTCGCCAAAGCTCTCCTCGAGCTCACCGTCGTCGTCCTCTTCCTCATCATCATCGGCATCGGGGTTATAGGCGTCCGGATCGCCGTCCTCGCCCTGCTCAGCACGGGCAAGCAGGCGCTTCAGATCATCGGGCATACCGGCATCGCCGGCCTCGTCCATACCCTCGTTATTGTTGATATCGTCTGCCACGTTACCTCCTCTTAAGCGTCAAGGAATCGTGCATCATGTGCATGCTTCTCGATGTACTCGCGGCGATAGCCGACCTCGGAACCCATCAGCTCGCGCACGGCGCGGTCCGCCACCACGGCGTCCTCGATCGACACACGCTGCAGAATGCGGGTCTTTGGGTCCATCGTCGTCGAGGCAAGCTGTTTGGGGTCCATCTCGCCCAGGCCCTTGTAGCGCTGGACGGTATAGCCCTTGCGCTTTTTGGTGATCTTGCCGTCCTTGGCCTTGCCGTCCTCGTCGTTATCATCGGGGTTCAGGCCCAGACTCTGGATGGTATCGCGCAGGATCTCGTCTTCGGGCTGGCGGCCGTTGGGATACACGTAGTGGATCTTGTTGCGCACCTTAATGCCAAAGATGGGCGGGCAGGCAACATAGACGTAGCCGGCATCGATCAGCGGACGCATGTACTTGTAGAAGAACGTCAGCAGCAGGATGCGGATATGCGCGCCGTCGACGTCTGCATCGGTCATGATGATGATCTTGTGGTAGCGCGCCTTGGTGATATCGAAATCGCCGCCGTCGCCGGCACTCGTCGTGACGCCGCAGCCGATCGCGGTAATCAGCGACTGGATGGTGTCACTCGAGAACGCGCGATGGTCACCAACGCGCTCGACGTTCAAAATCTTGCCGCGCAGGGGCAGAATCGCCTGGATGTCTCGGCGACGGCCGTCCTTGGCCGAACCGCCTGCCGAGTCGCCCTCTACGATGAAGAGCTCGGTCAGCTCGGCATCGCGCACCGAGCAGTCGGCGAGCTTACCGGGCAGGGACGCCGTCTCGAGCAGGCTCTTGCGGCGGGTCGCCTCGCGCGCCTTGCGGGCGGCATTGCGCGCCTTACAGGCCTGCTGCGCCTTCTTGACGATCTCGCGAGCGGGCTTAGGGTGCTCCTCGAGGTAATCGGCAAGGCCGTCGGTCACGATCTTGAGCGTCAGCGCGCGCATATAGGAGCTGCCGAGCTTGGCCTTGGTCTGGCCCTCAAACTGCGGATCGGGCAGCTTGACCGAGATAACGGCCGAAAGGCCCTCGCGCACATCGTCGCCGGTCAGATTGGCGTCTTTTTCCTTGAGCAGGTTCTGCTTGCGCGCATAGTCGTTGATCACGCGGGTGAGCGCGGTGCGGAAGCCCTCAAGGTGCATGCCGCCCTCGGGGGTGTAGATGTCGTTGGCAAACGACATGACGTTCTCGCCGTAGCCGCTATTCCACTGCAGGGAAACCTCAACCTCGCCCATCTTGGCCACAGGTGCGTCCGGGTCCGATTTGCCCTCGATGTAGATAGGCTCCTTAAAGGCCTCGGGGACGTCCTTGCCCTCGTTAAGGAACTTGACGAAGTCGATGATGCCGCCCTCGTAGCAAAACTCCTCCACGTGGGGAGTAGACTCGCGCTCGTCAGTCAGCACGATTTTGAGGTTCTTATTGAGGAACGCCGTCTCCTGCAGACGGTTGTGCAGCGTATCGAAATCGTAAATGCAGGTCTCGAAGATCTCGTCGTCGGGCCAGAAGGTGACGGTGGTGCCCGTCGAATCCGAGGTGCCCACGACCTCCATCTTCTTGACGGTCTTGCCGCGCGAGAACTCCATCTCGTAGGTGTTGCCGTCGCGACGAACCTGAACGACCACGCGCTTGGACAGTGCGTTGACGACGGAGATGCCAACGCCGTGCAGGCCGCCCGAGACCTTATAGGCCGAATTATCGAACTTACCGCCGGCGTGCAAAATCGTCATGACGACCTCGAGCGTCGGGATCTTTTTAACAGGGTGCTCGTCGACGGGGATACCGCGCCCGTTGTCGACGACCGTGATGGAGTTGTCGGCGTGGACCGTCACCTGGATCTCGGTGCAGAAACCGGCCATGGCCTCGTCGACGGAGTTGTCAACGATCTCCCACACCAGGTGATGCAGACCGCTGGCGCTCGTCGAGCCGATATACATGCCCGGGCGCTTACGAACGGCCTCGAGACCTTCGAGAATCTTAATCTCGCCGCCATCGTAATCGTTTTCGTTTGCCACACGTCCTCCTTCAGTCAAGAAAATGTGTACAGCCTTACTAGTTTATCGTAAAAAAATACCCTCGGGAACGAGGGTATTTGGCTCTACAAGGCCACCAGATGCGATTTAAGGCTCTTTTTTGCTTTGCACGCCCTTGGCCCACTCGGCACTGGCTCTCATGGCGTTCTCGAGGGCCTCGCGCAGTTTTTGGTCTTCGATGGGCGCCACTTGGCGCTCAATCTCGGTGCGCTCGGCATCGCTGAGGTCGGCGTGTGGGGCCGGCGGGCGCTCGGTCGCCGCTGGGCGAAGGCGCTCCTTGGCGGCGGGCGGCGTGTGACCGGGCGCGGTGGTTTTGAACACCAGGCCATCCACATGCGCACCGGCGCGCTCCATGCGCGCGCGGATGATCTCGCGCAACAACGTCATTTCCTGCGTCCACGAGGGCGAGTCGAGATATACCAGCAGCTCATTGGACTCGGGCAGGTAGCGCAGGCCCGTCACATGCCGCCCCTCGCGCGTGCCCGAGCACACCGCGTTCCACGCGCGATAGACCGCGCGCGACTCCTCGGCGGCCTCCATCTGCGCACGGCGCTCAGGGGTCGCAGCCGCCAGGATGCGCTGGCGCTCTGCGTTCAAAAAGCCACTGAAGGCGACCGTTTCGCTCTCGCGCTCGTAATTAGCACGTCTCACCCATGCTCACCACCTTGGCTCGATCAAGCAGGTCATCGGTAAAGTACCCCAGGTTGGTCGTGGTTATGACCGTCTGGATATCATCGCCGATCAGCCGCAGGAAAGCACCGCGGCGTTCGCCGTCGAGTTCGCTCATCACGTCGTCCAAAAGCAGCAGTGGGGCGGTGCCCAGGACATCGCGAGCCACGGCCACCTCCGCCACCTTCCAGGCCAGAACCAACGTTCGCTGCTGACCTTGGCTGGCAAATGAACGGGCGGAGCGACCCGCCACAGCAAACTCAATCTCGTCGCGATGCGGTCCCACCAACGTCACGCCGCGGCGAATTTCCTCGTCGGCGTGCTCATCAAGGGCAGCCAGCATGCGCTCGTACGCCCAGCCCTTCAGCTCTTCGCGATCATCGACCTGGGGCAAATCCCCCAGCGTGGACGCATAGGACACGTTGGCGGCTTCACCGGACGCCACTTGCCCGTAGGCAGTACGCACATGGCCCGCCAGCCGGTCGAGCAGGGCCAACCGGTGCACGAGCAGAGCCGCGCCCGCGCGGGCAATCGAATCGTTCCACGCGCCGAGCATCTCGCGGCAGCACCAGGCCTCCTTGAGCAAGGCGTTACGCTGGGTCACGCAGCGACCATAGGTGCTCGCAAGATCGGCATAGCGTGCGCTCAGCTGCATGCCAAAGTCGTCGAGGGCGGCGCGGCGCACACTGGCGCCTCGCTTAACCATGTCCAGATGGTCGGGGCAAAACAGCACGCTCGGCAGAACCCCGCGCACACCGGCGGCAGAGCATCTCTTGCCGTTGCGGCTAAACGAGCGTTTACCGTCCTCCGCGCTCAATCCCATATCAAGCACGCGGCCGTCGCCCTCGAGCCTCAGCTCGACCTTGCACGAGCCCACGCCGTCATGGACGAGCTCGGCTGCGGTCGGATGCCTAAACGAGGCGCCGCTCGTCAGCAGCTGCAGCGCCTCTATGAGATTGGTCTTTCCCGCCGCGTTGGGTCCCGCAAGTATCGTCACGCCCTCGTCCAGGGCAAGGCGATAGCTATCGAAGCTGCGGTAGTGCGCGACGGAAAGATCGCGGGCGAACATGGTCATAGGGCAGTTGCTAGATGCGGACCGGCATGACCAGGTACAGGTAGTTGATCTTGTCGTAGGACTTGAAGATGCCCGCCTGCGAGTAGCTCTTGAGCTCCAGCGTGATCTCCTTCTCCTTGGACAGGGCATTGAGGCACCCGAAGATGTAGTGGTAGTTGAAGGCGATGGTGCCCGACTCGCCCTCGGCCTCGACATCGATCGTCTCCTGCGCAAGGTCCTGGTCATTGGAAATGGAGGACAGGCCCATCTGCCCGTTCTCGACATCGATCTCGAACTTGACGGCGGGGTTGGCGCTCGCGATAACGGCCACGCGCTTGAGGGCGGCGTTAAAGGCGGCGACGTCGATCTTGACGCTCGTCACGCACGAATCGGGGATGAGCTGCTTGTAGTTGGGGTACACGCCCTCGATGCGGCGCGACACGTAGGTGGTGTTGCCGGCCTCAAAGACGACCTGGGTGTCGGTAGCCCCGATCATGATGGTCGCCTGGCTGGCCATGATGTTCAGAGCGTCGTTAAAGGCGTCGGCCGGAACGTTGAGTTCAAAGGAGCCCTCGAGGGTTGAGGTCTCGACCTGCGTATCGCACACGGCCAAGCGGAAGGAATCGGTCGCCACCAGGCGCACGGTGTTGTTCTCGACCTTCATGTGCACGCCACCCAGGATGGGGCGGGCCTTGTCAGTCGAGGTGACGCGCCACACGCGGCCGACCATTTCGGACAAGATATCGGTCGGCAGTTCCACGGCGCTCTCGATGGCATAGGCCGGAAACTCGGGGAAGTCATTGGCATCGAGCGTGTTCAGGCGGAAAGAGCTCTTCTCGCAACCAATCAGCACCTGGCGCTCGGACAGCTCAAAGGTGACCGGGGCATCGGGGAGGGTCTTGGTGATATTGGAGAGCATCTTACAAGGGATAACCATCTCGCCCTCTTCTTCGACATGTGCCGCGATGCGATGACGGATCGAGATGGTGTAGTTAGAGGTCTGGAATTCCAAGATGCCGTCTTGCGCCTTGACGAGCACGCCCGACAGGATGGGAAGGGTGGATGCCGAAGCGACGCCCTTCATAACGACGCCGATGGCTTGTGTAAGCGAGCTCTGGCTGACGGTGAACTTCATCTTTTAATACCTTTCTATAGATATAAATATCTTAATAATAGTAATAGCACTGACGAAACTGTTGATTACTCCCAAAGACGCAGGTCAGACCCAGAAAGAGAATCGACAGCAACCTGTGTGCAACGGGGGTGGTTTTCCACGTTCAAAACCTGCGCAAAACTTTTCATCACCGCGGGTTGGGTTTTAAACACCTTATGCCCGTGGTTTCGACAAGTTTTCAACAGGTGTCTCTATTTCCCTACGAGCGCAGTGTAATTTTATCGCGCAGTGACTTGAGGTCTTCGGTGACGGTGCGGTCTTCCTGGATCATCTTCTGGACCTTTTTGTAGCTCGTGCTGACGGTCGAGTGGTTGCGGTTGCCAAATTCGGCGCCCACCGCCGTGGTCGTCATTTCGCACATCTCGATGGCCAGGTAGATAGCGATATGGCGCGCTTTGGCGATATTGGCGTTGCGACGCGGGCCGATGAGCTCCTCGTGTGTCACGCCGTACTGCTCTTCGATGACGGACTGGACCGTCTGGACGTTGATCTTTTTGGCCGATGTGTCGAAGTACTGGCTGGCGATGGCGTCGATATCGTCAAAGGTGAGCTCCCCGCCCTCGCGCTCGCGGTCACCCGCCTCGCCGGCGCAGCGCTCGCAAAAGCTCTCGAGTTCGCGGATGTTGGTGCCCGAGACCTCGGCCATGTGTTTAAAGTGTTCGTCGGTCAGGTGCCCGCCGTCGCCCCCATAGGCCGCCAGCAGCGAGTCGTCGCCTGCCTCGGGGGCGGCGACGATGGTGTTCTCGTAATAGCGCTGCAAGATTTTGTATTTCATCTCGTAGCTGGGCTCTGCAACCAGGCAGAGCATGCCGGCGTTGAAGCGGCTGGTCAGACGCTCGTCCATGCTTAGGTCCTTGGGGGCGCGGTCTGCCGCGATGACGACCTTCTTGTTGTTGCGGATGAACTCGTCCATGAGCTGGAAAAAGTAGTCCACGCTCGCGCGCTTGCCGATGATGTTTTGGATGTCATCGATGATGAGCACGTCCACGCCGTGGTACGCCTGCATGATGGGAGCGTTGCTCTTCTTTTGACGGTCGAACTCGGTCATCAGGTCGTCCAGATATGCCTGGGAGTTGGCATACTTGACCTTGATCTCGGGCGACTTCTCGGCGAGCTCGTTTTTGATGGCAAGCAGCAGGTGCGTCTTGCCCAGGCCCGATTTGCCGTAGATGAACAGTGATGTGCATGTGCCGCGCTCGTCCGCGAGGGCGGCAAACTTGAGTGCCGAGCGATAGGCATGGCTGTTTTCGGGGCCGTAGACAAAGTTCTCAAAGGTGAATTTTGAGTTCGCGGCGAGCGGGGCTCCATCCGTATTCTGCTCGGCCGGCACGGTCGGTGCTGGCATGGGTGAGGTGGGGGTCGCGGCTTGCGTGGATTTAGTCGGCGCCCCGCCCTTCATCTGGTTCATCATGCGACGAAAATCGTCGGCCGAGAGCGTGTTTTTGATTGCAATGCCCGAATCCGCGCCCGCCGCTGCGTCGTGAGCGATGGGCATGTGCGTGACGGGCGCGTTCGTTGGCGTCGCCGCCGCGGTCGGCAACGGTGCCATGGTTTCACGGGAAACATCGCTGTGCTGGTGCTCGACCGTCGACGCGTCGCCTGCGGAGGCCGGCACCGCCGGGGAAGCAGCGGGAGCCGTGGCGGGCGCCGTGGCGGCAGCGGATTCCGTCGCGGCGCCTTGCGGTGCCACGATGTCGAGCGCGATCGGTGCAAAGGCGATTTCTTCCAGATAGGCCTCAATAGTCGGCTGATGCTTTTTGAGCTGCGCGATGGCAAAGCGCGAGGGGGCCTCGATCGTGAGCGTATCTTCGGTCAGGCTTATGGCGCGCGATTGCCCCAGCATGTTGATGAGGCGTGCATCTTGGCCGTCGCGCTGGCAAAAGGCGATGGCATCCCCCAGGATGATGCTTGCTTCCTCGTCCACTGTCTCTCCCGTTCTTTAGCTCTGAGCTCGCACGCGAGCGGCGCCGAGTTCGGTCAGATGGTATTTCTGGCCATGCTTGATGACCAAGCCGGCCTGCGCCAAGTCATTGAGCGTGCGTGACCAAGTGGGGGCCGAGTTTCCAAACGCCCTCGCCAGATCGGTTGCACCGCACGCTTGATTTTGCGCCAGATAGCCCAGCGCGGCGTTGCCGCGATCGCTTACGAACACGTCCGGTTGTGGCTGCGCATGCTGATTTGCTGCATTAGGATACATCATTTGAGCTGCTGGTTGTTGAGAACTCTGCATCGGTGGCATTTGCTGTTGAAAACTTTGAGGCCACTGTTGGTAAGGCTGCGGAGGCATCTGCTGGGCCCAGGGGTTGTACTGCTGCTGCGGCATCTGCTGGTACGGCTGCTGATATCCTTGCTGGTACTGCTGCGGGAACTGCTGGCCATACCCCAGTGGCGGCATCTGCTGATATGGATATCCCCGTTGGTACGGCTGATAGCCCATTTGCTGGCCACCCGGTGCCCCCGTCGCCTGCTGCATTGCTGCTGCATCCTGATCTGCCAGCGGCATGGCCTCTGGCATGTTTGGCGTCATCGACATAGATGCCGCCTGGGGCTCTTGTGTGGGAAGCATTCCGGGCTGCTGCATCTGCCCCACGGGGGGCTGCACCTGCTGCGTTGCCATGGGCTGCTGCGCAAAAGCTCCCGGCAGGGGATATGTGGGCTGCTCCGTCTCGGGCCGCACGGCAGCACCGCGTCCGCCGGCACGCTCGATTTCCTGCACGCGTTTAGGGTTCAGGCTTACCGTAACCACGGTGCCGTTGCCCATGTTGTCCTCGATGGATACGGCACCGCCGGCGTTTTCCAAATACTCCTGCACCATGGGAAACCCTGCTCCGGTTCCACGGATATAGCGCTTCATCTTGCTGTTTGCGCTGGTAACGCCAAAGTCGAAAGCGCGTTCCTTGTCGTCGATGCCGGGTCCTTGGTCAGCAAAGCGGATGGTGTCTCCGCCGTCCAGAATCGAGATGATGGGCTCTGCAAAGTGTGCGTGGATAAAGTTTTCGACAATCTCGCGGATGACCATGAGCGAGATATGGCCACCTTGTTCTTTCATGCACTGGTAGACGGTGTTGGTCGTCTCTTCCAAATACGTGCGGACATCTTGCGGATCGATGACGATCACACGCGGTGTCGACAGCATGTCGTCATAGACGGCGATGCGCGCGGCGTACATGGCTTTTGGCGCCTGCGTTGTCGTCTGTTCACCTTCGTCACGCTCTTCGCGCACGCCGGTGATGTGCTCGTTGTCGGGTGCCGGGTCTCCGGAATCGACCATGGTGTAAAAGTCGTCAGACATGCCGCTCGCAATCTTCCAAAAGGTTTCGAACAAATAGTAGCTCACCGTGCAATGTTTCTCATCTTTCGACAAACTTTCAAAACCTGTTGAAAACTTTGGAAAACGGACGAAAAGTTCTCAACATTGCCAACATGACCTGTTGAAAACTCGATGAAATATCGTGAAAAGTTGCCATGCACCGCTAAATCGAGCTTGGCTTATGGGGGAACCGTGTGAACTGCGCAACCTTTTACCTTTGATTTCTTGACATTTGAACATTGATTTCCCTACAATCTTCAAGCTCACGTGTCTATATCTGCGTCCGCGTCCCCGCGGACACTCGAAATGCAGCAGGAGGAACTTAAGATGAAGCGTACGTATCAGCCTAATAAGCGTAAGCGTGCCAAGACCCATGGCTTCCGTGCCCGTATGGCCACTAAGGGTGGTCGTGCCGTGCTCGCCCGTCGTCGCGCCAAGGGCCGCAAGCGTCTCACTGTCTAGCAGCGATACACACATCTCGCATGAAGACTATTAAGTCTCGGCAAGATTTCGAGCATGTGTTCAGTCAGGGGCGTCGTTTCAATCACCCTCTGATTCGAATGACCATATGTGAATCGGTTGGCGAAGGCGACTCCGGAAGGGTCGCCTTCGTTGGTGCTAAGCGACTCGGTTGTGCCGTCGTGCGCAACCGATCTAAGCGTGTGATGCGCGAGGCCGCCCGCAGCTGCGGATTTCCCGTTGCGGGTTATGACATCATCTTGTTTGCAACTCCCAAGACGAGGGTTTCCTCGCCGCAGGAGATGGACAAGGCGTTGCGTTCGCTTATGAAGCGCGCCGGCGTTGCCGGGGAGGAGCGATGAGCAATCACGTTTTGCGACGTGTTGCCATCGCTCCTATTCGCATATATCAACAGGTTATTTCGCCCTTATTGCCTGACGCCTGCATTTATTACCCAACGTGCTCGCAATACGCCATCCAGGCGATTGAGAAGCACGGTGTTTTGAGAGGCTGCTGGCTTGCCGTGAGGCGCATCGCTCGCTGCAATCCCCTGCACGTCGGCGGTTATGACCCTGTGCCCTAGCGGGCACTCGCTATCGGAGGAAAACTTACATGTGGGATTGGATCGTTAACATCCTTTTCGAGCTGCTCAAGCTCATCCAGACCTTTGCGGTCGACTGGGGCCTGTCCATCATCATCCTGGTGGTCATCATCCGTCTGCTGCTGACGCCGCTTATGCTCAAGTCGACCAAGTCGACGGCTCGCATGCAGGTGCTGCAGCCCAAGATGCTCGAGATCCAGGAGCGCTATGCCGACGATCCCCAGCGTCAGGCCGAGGAGATGCAGAAGTTCTACAGCGAGAACAAGTTCAACCCCATGGCTGGCTGTCTGCCGCTGCTGATTCAGATGCCTATCCTGTTCGCCCTGTTTACATTGCTGCGCAACCTGCCGCAGTACTTTAACAACGGCACGTTCTCGTTCTTCAACATCCTGCCCGATCTGACCACCACGCCCAGCGCCTCCTTTGCCGATGGCTTTATGGTCGCACTGCCTGCGCTGGTCTGCCTGATCCTGTTTGCCGTCCTGACCCTGATTCCGCAGCTCTATATGTCGCGCAACCAGACCGGCCAGCAGGCTCAGAGCATGCGTATGATGGCCGTTGTCATGACGGTCATGATGCTTTGGATGGGCTGGAGCCTCCCCGTTGGTGTTCTGCTGTACTACGACGTCTCGTCTGCTTGGCAGGTTATCCAGCAGATTTTTGTGACGCAGAAGGTCATCGACAAGGCGAAGGCCGATGAGGAGGAGCGTCTTAAGAACGCACCGCTGCAGGTTGAGGTCACTCGTCGCGAGAAGAAGCCGCGCCCGCACAAGAAGAAGTAGCGGGATATCAATCTTATTTAGGTACCTAACTTTTGGAGTACGTTATGTCTGAAGAGATCATCGAGGATATGCTTGAGGAGGTTGCCCCGCAGGTCGCGGGCGATTATCCCGAGATTGCACAGCGCTACAAGGCCGGTGAAGAGCTGACCGATGAGGAGCTCGACACCATTGCCGATGTTGCGATTTCCATTCTGCGTTCCATCCTTTCGCACTTCGATGCCGCCAACTCTCCTATTGATGAGTACGAGGGCGACGAGGGCGAGCTGATTTTGGATGTTACGGCTCCTGATCTTGCTGTTCTCATTGGCCGTCATGGTCGTACCCTTGATGCTCTTCAGGTCATGTTCTCTTTGCTGGTGAGCCGCAAGCTCGGCTTTAGGTATCCGGTTGTGGTTGACGTTGAGGGCTACAAGAGCCGTCGTCAGGACAAGGTTGCCTCAATGGCTCAGTCGGCCGCCGAGCGTGCCATCCGTGCCCATAAGAGTGTTTCGCTTCCGCCTATGAATGCCTATGAGCGCCGACTGGTTCATATTGCACTTCGTGGCAATGATGCTGTCGATACCCATTCTGAGGGTTCTGACCCTGATCGCCATGTGGTGATTGTTGCTCGATAATCTACTCGAGCTTATGCTAAGGGGGCGTGGTTTCCACGTCCCCTTTTTTTGTCAAAAGTTCTCGATACACTGATTTTTGTCAGAAAGGAGCTTCTGTTGTTTGTACTTACTGATCAGCAGACTGACGAGATGCTCAGCCGTCTAACTTCCTATTGCAAAGAGTATTCCTTGAGCGTAACTGATGCTGAGCTGAGGAAATGTATCCAGCATTTGGATTTGGTTCTAGAAACAAATAAGACAACCAATCTCACTCGTATTCTTAACGTCGAAGATGCTGCGGTACTTCATATCCTCGACTCGCTTGTTTTACTTCCTTATGTCAATAAGGCTCCTGATGGAGCTTTGCTCGATATGGGAACAGGCGCAGGCTTCCCTGGTATTCCATTAACGATAACCACGCATCGTAAAGCTACTTATATTGACTCTGTTGGCAAAAAGGTTGATGCTGTCAATTCTTTTGTTCATGCTCTCGGATTGAAATATGGTCATGCAGTCCATGATCGCCTTGAAGAATATGCTCGAAGCCATAAGAAGCAGTTCTCTGTCGTAACCGCCCGCGCGCTGGCCCCTCTACCGATTCTTGTTGAGTATGCAGCTCCGTACCTCAAGGATGGAGGGCTATTTGTTATTACGAAGGGCAATCCATCGGATGAGGAGCTTACTTCCGGCATGTCAGCAGCTAAGATCTGTGGCTTCACTTTGCTTCTGAATGACGCAATCGATTTGCCTGAGGGCTTGGGCCACAGGGAGTTCATTGTTCTTAAGAAGAGTCATCCAGCATCCGTTTCATTGCCTCGTGCAAATGGCATGGCAAAGAAGAATCCGCTTGCTTAGATGTTTCACGTGAAACATAATGGATACTAACAACTTGCAGTGTTTCACGTGAAACATGGCGGTTGATATCGAATCGGAATGTTTCACGTGAAACATCCTCCGTTTGACAGCTTTAATACACACCAGGAGGGACCGTGGGATTTCGCGACGTTAAGCGTTCTAAGAGCGCAAAAGACACGCGTATCATTGCAATCATCAATCAAAAAGGCGGCGTCGGTAAGTCAACGACGGCTGTAAACCTTGCAGCAGCACTGGGTGAGCAGGGTCGTAAGACACTGATTGTCGATTTTGATCCGCAGGGAAACAGCACCAGTGGATTTGGAATTGAAAAAGAAGACCTTGATCACTGCATCTATGATGCATTGTTGAATGATGTTCCGGCAGAATCGCTTGTTCTGGATACAAATTGCAAAAAGGTATTCGTAATCCCGGCTACAATTCAGCTTGCAGGCGCCGAAATTGAGCTTGTAAGTGCAATTGCTCGTGAAACCCGCCTCAAAGATTTGCTTGAGCCGATTCAGGACGAGTTCGATTTTATTTTCATTGACTGTCCTCCTTCGCTTGGCCTGCTTACTATCAACGCCTTGACAGCAGCGGACAGCGTTTTGATTCCGATCCAGTGCGAGTATTACGCACTCGAGGGCGTTACGAAGCTGCTTGAGTCAATGAAGATGGTCAAATCACGTCTGAACAAGGGCCTAGACACCTATGGCGTGCTTATGACCATGTATGACTCGCGTACTTCTCTATCGAATCAGGTTGTTGAGGAGGTTCAATCGTACTTTGGTGATAAGGCGTTTAAGACGCTAATCCCCCGTACGGTTAAAATCTCCGAAGCTCCCTCTTTTGGAGAACCGGTAATTACCTATGCACCTCAAAATAAGGGTGCAAAAGCATATATGAACCTTGCAAAAGAGGTGATCAAGCGTGCCTAGTGTAAAGAAACGTGGCGGATTGGGACGTGGACTCAATGCTTTGGTCTCAGAGGCCGAGTATGAGACCGGTGGTTCGGTCGCATCGGCAACAAATGCCGCATCTGAAACAAAACTACCAATTGAGGATATCGTTCCCAACCCTAATCAGCCACGAATTCACTTTAATGAAACTGAACTTCGCGAGTTGAGCGAGTCAATCCAAGAACACGGCGTTTTGCAGCCGCTTTTGGTTCGCAAGCATGGAAACGGCTATGAGATTATCGCTGGTGAGCGTCGTTACCAGGCGTCAAAGCTTGCTGGTCTTGAAGAGCTGCCTGTCATCATTAAAGAGGTTAATGATGAAGAGATGCTCGCTCTTGCTCTTATCGAAAACCTTCAGCGTTCAGATCTGAATCCCGTCGAAGAGGCTAAGGGCTATCGTCAGCTCATCGATGCCAGCGGAATGACCCAGGAGGCATTGTCGAAGGCAGTAAGCAAGTCGCGCTCCGCAATTACAAACTCACTGCGTCTTCTCGATCTCCCGGAAGTAGTTCAGCAGATGATTTTTGAGGGCAAACTTACTGCTGGTCATGCACGTGCGATTCTTGCAGTTCCCTATAAGGACGCTCGAATTCGACTTGCAGAGAAGGTTGTTGCAGAGGGGCTTTCCGTACGAGCGACAGAAAATCTTGCTCCGTTGTTTTCTGCCGGAGAGACACCTAAGACTCCGAGGCCTGCAACGCCTCAGTCTTTTAAAAAGGCAGCACGTGTACTTCGTCAGGTATTTAATACCAACGTGCGTGTGAAGAGCTCACGTGGAAAGAATAAGATTGAGATTGAGTTTAAAGACGAGGAAGAGCTCTCTCGTATTCTTGGCGAAATGATTCAGTTTGATCAAGGAGGCCAAGATGAGGAATAGGATTTTTGCTGCGATTGCATTGGCGACGACTGTCGCGGCTGGTGCCTTTGCTGGCTATAAGATTGCGACAGACGATGAACTTCGAGGTCGTTTGCTTCGTGGAGCAAAAGATATCGTCGATACTTCCAAGAAGAAAATGGATGTTATGACAGAAGATGTTGCCATGCGTACTGCTCAGGTAACGAAGAATCCCAAGATTAATCAAGGTTGGGTTAGCAACCAATGGGAAAATGTAGGCTATTAGGTACCTAACAATTACTCAGTATATTTTGAGGGGTCCTTGTCTGATTCACGGGACAAGGACCCCTTATTTTGACCGTAAATAATGGGACCTGTAGTAGCTGATTCAAAATTAAGGTCAATAAATGAAACGGTCCCGGTTGCATATCCTGCAACCGGGACCGTTCGATGTTTCACATGAAACGTTTTGGGGTGCGACTCCCCTATGCGTTCTTCTGAACTTTGAAGCGCTGCTTCAGCTGTCCGCAAGCGGCGTCAATATCGTTACCACGGGAGTTACGAATCGTTGTCTCGATGCCACGGGACTCAAGGCGACGCTGAAGATCCTCAACCTTATGAATCGGCGACGGCTTGAGCGGGCTACCCTCGATGTCGTTAAGCTGAATGAGGTTAACGTGGCACAGCGTTCCCTCGCAGAAGTCGCAGAGCGCCTGCATTTCCGGATTCGTATCGTTGACGCCTTCGATCATGGCATACTCATAGGTTGGGCGGCGGCCGGTCTTCTCGGTGTAGAGCTGAAGCGCTTCGTGAAGGCGAAGCAGCGTGTACTTCTTAACACCGGGCATGAGCTTATTGCGCGTCGACTGGATGGCGGAATGCAGTGAAACAGCAAGCGTGAACTGCTCGGGGATGTCGGCAAATTTGCGAATACCGGGAATAACGCCACTGGTAGAGACGGTGAGGTGACGAGCGCCGATACCGATGCCATCGGGGTCGTTGAGGATTCGCAGCGCCTTGAGAACCTCGTCGTAGTTGGCAAACGGCTCGCCCTGGCCCATGAAGACAACGCTCGTGACGCGCTCGCCAAAGTCGTTGGATACATGAAGTACCTGGTCGACGATCTCTTGAGCGGTCAGAGAGCGCTTGAGGCCGTTGAGACCGGTAGCGCAAAAGGCGCAGCCCATGCCACAGCCAGCTTGGGTGGAAACGCAGACGGAAAGCTTGTTACGACGGGGCATGCCGACAGTCTCGACGGAAACGCCGTCGTGGTACTCGAGCAAATACTTGCGAGAGCCATCTTTGGAAACCTGCTTGGTTAGTTCAGTCGGCGTGTCAAAGGCAAAAGCCTCTTTAAGCTGCTCGCGGAAAGCCTTAGGAAGGTTTGTCATATCGTCAAACGAACAAACGTTCTTCTCAAAGACCCATTCGATGAGCTGCTTCGCGCGGAAGGCTGGCTGGCCAAGTTCGGCCACGAGCTCGCGAATATCGTTTTGGCTCAAGTCGCGAATGTCCTGAGATTTAGTCCTGGGATTCATGGAAGCCTTTCGATTTTGGGGAAACGTAGAGGGTATCGCTACAATATGGTATCAGCTGCAGAAATTATAGAGGAGGAGTCTGCCCATGCCGGGTAAAAGCCTAGAGAACATGCACGTAGCGGTCTTGGCGGGCGGTCATTCCGCTGAGCGCGAGATCTCGCTCAATTCGGGAAAGAACGTCGTGGTTGCCTTGAAGGAGGCCGGCTACACTTCGGTGGAGCTGCTCGACACGGCTGCTGATGACTTTATGGTAACCATGGCAACCGGCGGCTTTGACGTGGCGTTTATCGCCATGCACGGTGCCGGCGGCGAGGATGGCGCCATGCAAGGCGCCATGGAGACCCTGGGTATCCCCTACACGGCTTCGGGCGTGCTTGCCAGCGCCTGCGGTGCCGACAAGGAGGTCTCTAAGCTCCTGTACGCCAAGGCGGGCATTCCCATTGCCCCCGGCCTTGCGCTCGAGGTGGGCGATGAAGTCGATATCGATCGTATCGTCGAGGTTTGTGGCGAGCGCTGCTTTGTGAAGCCGGCCGTCAACGGTTCCAGCTATGGCATTTCCCTGGTCCATGAGCCCTCCGAGCTGCCCGCGGCAATCGCCAAGGCGTTTGAGTACGGCGACAAAGTACTGGTCGAGAAGTGCATCGAGGGTACCGAGATCACCGTCGGCGTATACGGCGAAGATGACGTGCGCGCTCTGCCGATTGTCGAGATTCGTAAGCCCGAGGACTGCGAGTTCTACGATCTGGACGTGAAGTATGTCGACCCTACGGACATCCATCGTATTCCGGCGCAGATTTCACCCGAGAATTACGCTCGCGCTCAGGAGCTTGCCTGTGCTGCTCACAAGGCCCTCGGTTGCCTGGGCATCTCGCGCAGCGATTTTATCGTGAGCGAGGACGGCCCCGTCATCCTCGAGACCAATACCATTCCCGGCATGACCGATACGTCGCTGTATCCGGATGAGATTCGCCACACCGACGACATGACGTTCCCGCAGGTCTGTGACAGCCTGATCCGTATGGGCCTTCGTCGAGCGGGCATTGCATGCTAATCGAGGACGCGGTTTTGTCAGGAACGCCGCAGTTTGTCATCGACTCCTATGCCACGCTTGCCGAGCGCGCCAAAACACAGTCCTTCGGCCTTATTGAGGAAGATGTGATCGTCCTCGATACCGAGACAACGGGTCTTTCGGTGCAGGACAACGAGCTGATCGAGATCTCGGCGGCCCGCCTTTCGGGTCGCGAGGTCGTCGACCGCTTCGATACCTTCGTGCATCCCAAGCAGCTGATTCCCGCCGAGATTACCGAGCTCACGAGCATTACAAATGCCGATGTGGCAGATGCCCCGTCGGCTGTTGAGGCCGTCGCCGCTCTCGCCGATTTTGTCGGTGGTTGCCCGGTGATCGCACATAACGCCACGTTCGACCGCTCGTTTATCGAGTCGGTCAAAGGCGGCGTCAACGTGAGCGATATTTGGATCGATTCGCTGGCGCTGTCGCGCATCGCGCTTCCTCGCCTGGCCTCGCACAAGTTGTCTTTTATGGCCGATCTGTTTGGCTGTGACTCGGTATCACACCGTGCCAATGCCGACGTCGACGCCCTGTGTGGCGTATGGCGCGTGTTGCTCGTGGCGCTCACCGACTTGCCTCAGGGCCTCATGGCGCGCCTAGCCGACATGCATCCGGATGTGCCTTGGTCCTATCGTCCTATCTTCTCATTCTTGGCGGGGCAGAACCCTGGTTCTATCTTCTCTCTCAGCGCCGCTCGTGCTGACGTTCTCAAGGCCGATCGCGCCGACGATCGGGTGGACGCCGACGAACTGCCGGTACTCAAGATGCCGAGTCGTGAGGAGATTGAGGCAGACTATGCGCCAGGTGGCCTGGTCAATCGCATGTATCCCACCTACGAGCCGCGTGATGAGCAGATCGCGATGGCGCTCGAGGTCCGCGATGCGCTGGTCACGGGCACTCATCGTGTAATTGAGGCGGGCACGGGCGTCGGCAAATCGATGGCCTATCTGGTGCCTTTTGCCGAGGCAGCACGCCGTAACAACATCACGGTTGGTATTGCGACCAAATCGAACAATCTTGCCGACCAGCTCATGTACCATGAGCTGCCAAAACTTGCCGAGCAACTGGACGGTGGCCTGTCATTTTGCGCTCTCAAGGGCTATGACCACTATCCGTGCCTGCGCAAGCTTGAGCGCATGAGCCGCGGCCAGGTCGAGATTACCACCAAGCGCGATCCGGCGGACACGCTCACGGCGGTCGCGGTCATTATGGCGTACGTCTGCCAATCAGCCGATGGCGACCTCGACTCGCTCGGCATTCGGTGGCGCAGCGTCAACCGCCCCGACTTTACGACGGCCTCGCGCGAGTGTGCTCGTCGCCTCTGCCCGTTTTTCCCTGATAAATGTTTGGTCCACGGCGCTCGCCGTCGTGCAGCGCATGCCGACGTGGTGGTCACCAACCATTCCCTGCTGTTCCGCAATGTTGCGGCCGAGGGCAGGATTTTGCCTCCGATTCGTCATTGGGTAATCGACGAGGCTCATTCTATCGAGCGCGAGGCGCGCCGTCAGTGGGCGCGCGTGGTGTCGGCGGACGAATCACGCGTTCTGTTTGAGCGCCTGGGTGGCTCGAGCACCGGTGCGCTAAGCCAGGTCTCCCGTGATTTGGCAACCTCCGAGGGCTCTACGCTCTATCTGGGCCTTACTGCCAAGGCGACGTCGACGGTTGCGCGCGCGAGCATGGCAATCGCCGACGTGTTCGATGGCGTTCGCGAGCTCGGCCGCCGTGCCCGTGGGGGTTATGACAATGCCAATCTATGGATTGGCCCCGAGCTGCGCGAATCTGACGACTGGCATGATTTCTTACAGTCGGCCTACGCTGCCATCGATGCATTGGAACAAGCTGACAAGTGCGTCGACGCGCTGGTGCAAGCCGTCGCCGCCGACAAGCCCGAGGTTGTTGTCGACTTGGGCGATATCTCGCGCCGCCTGCACGAGCTGGCCGAGAACCTCAAACTCATCATCGACGGCACCGATGAACACTACGTGTATTCGCTGCAGGTCAATCGCAGGTTGCGTGCCGGCGGAGAGTCAATGACCGCAGAGCGCATCGACATTGGCGAGGCCTTGGCAACCGAGTGGCTGCCCGAGGTTCACACGGCTATCTTTGCCTCGGCGACCATGACGGTGTCCAAAAGCTTTGAACACTTTAACCACGCGGTCGGCCTCGATCGCATCGGTGCTTCAACATCCTCATCGCTGCACTTGGACTCGAGCTACGACTTTGATTCGAACATGGCTGTAGTCGTTGCGGGCGATATACCCGATCCGCGCGATCGTGAGAGCTATCTTACGGCGCTCGAGCGCGTGCTGGTCGACGCCCATCTTGCCATGGGCGGATCGGTGCTCACATTGTTTACCAATCGGCGCGACATGGAAGACCTGTACGCCCGCGTTGAGCCCAAGATGGCCCGTGCGGGTCTGGAGCTCAACTGCCAGCAGCGCAACTCATCTCCTCGTCGCCTGCGCGACCGGTTTATCAACGAGCCGACCTCGTCGCTTTTTGCTCTTAAGGCCTTCTGGGAGGGATTCGACGCCAGCGGCGAGACACTGCGCTGCGTCATCATTCCCAAGCTGCCGTTCTCGAGCCCCACGGACCCGCTCTCGTGCGAGCGCAACCTGCGCGAAGACCGCGCTTGGGCGCGCTATTCGCTGCCCGAGGCGGTGCTCGAGGTCAAGCAGGCGGCCGGCCGCCTTATCCGCTCGTCGACCGATTGCGGCGTGCTGATTCTGGCCGACCCGCGCCTGGTGACGAAGGGCTACGGAAAGAAGTTCTTAACGTCGCTGCCCACGAGCTCCTACCAGCGCATCGAATCGGCGCAGATCGGGCACTATCTGCAACTGTGGCGCGCACGCCACGAGCGGCGGCGCTAAAGCGGACAGACGAGGGTTTTTGCCATATCGCACAGGCGCTTTGACAGGGCGGGGTCATCCAAGATGCGGATGGCTCCGCCCGCTGCGATTACCTGGCTCAGTAGCCAACGCTCGGAGCCGTAATGCACGGTTACCGTTGCCATGTCTGCCCCGCCGCGCTCGATTAGGGTGATGCCGGCCCAGTCCAGATGCTCCGCCATATCGAATGGCATCAAGAGCTTTGCGCTGCGCTGCGTCCGGGCAAGGGAATCGTGGAGGGATGCGACGTCCGGTGTGTGAGGCACGACGGAGTCTTCCGTCAAGGCGAGTCCCTCGATTTTATCCATGCGATAGGTGCGCTGCTCATCGACTGTGATGTCCCAGGCAATCAGGTATGTTTGGTCGCCGTTTGCCGTAATGCGCAAGGGGTCGACCAGACGCTCGCGTGGCCGTGCATCGTCCATCGAGCGATATGAGATGCGGCAGCGAACGCCGTCCTGAATGGCGCAGCTCAGCTGCTGCCAGTGCGACCCGTGGTTGACGGTGTCAAAGACGCGCTGGTTGTAGCCGAGCTCTTCGGGTAGAAGGGCATGTCGAATCCGGGCTGCCGTCTGCGGCTCGATCCCCAACGATTCAAGTTCGTGGTTGAGCACAGCGCCCTCGGCGGCACTCAGGCGCAACGGTAGCACACGCCCGGCGTCACCGGTGAGGATCACACGCTCGCCGTGGCATTCGCAGATGATGCGCGCACCAGATTCTCGGTCCGCGAGCGTCGAGACGATCTCGAGAATCTCGTCGAGCGATACTCCCGTGATGTCAAAGCGGCTGCAAATCTCGGTTCGTGTCATGCCGCTCTCGCCGGCGGCGTAGAGGGCCTCCATGATGTCGATGGCGCGCGAGAGTCTCTGCTCGCTGGTGAGTTTACGCACGGGCATGCTCGTGCACCGTCCTTTCAATGAGGTGGTTCCACGCCTGTTTGAGCGATTTGGGGGCCACGGGCCTCATGCCGTCCACGGCGTGGGCCATGCAAAATGAGGCGGCGGCTTCAAGATCGCGCACGTCAACGGTCCAGGTCCATCCCACATCGGTGTGTACGAGCTCACCTCGCCCACGCGTGAGACCGTTGATCATATCGATCTGCGTCTGAGGGGCGAATGAGAACGTGGCTGCAACGGGCGGTCGGTCGGCAAAATCGAATTCAAAGAACAGGTAGTCGCTGAGGTTGAAGTCCGCGGGGATGACGTAGGCCTTCGAAGGACGCCAAGCGCGAACGATACGGTCGCAGCGGAATGTCCTGATGTCGTCGGTGACGTTGTCGAGGCCGCAGAAGTAAGCCACGCCCTCGCGCTCGAACATGCCGTAGACGCAGACGGTACGTTCTCTCTGCTCGCCGCGTCCGTTCTGATATAAAAATCGCAGCGCGCATCGCTCGGCAAAGGCGCTCCAAACCGCATCGACGGTGGGAGAGCGGCTGATCGGCGCCTCGTCTACCGTCGTCCTGCCGGTGAGATAGGCAATCTTGGAGCGAATATCGGCAAGCGGTGCGGCAAAAGTGGATGAGCCGGCCGCTAGTGTCTGGTCGATGGCGTTGAGCAGGATATCGGCGTCGTCTGCGGTAATGAGGCCGCCTGCCACAAACGTGTGCTCGCGGTCGATTGTCCACGAGCTTTCCTCGGTCTCCTGCGCGCCGGTGGGGCGAACCTCCTTGATTAAGATGCCGCGTTCGAGCAGCTTGTCACGATCGCGTCGAAACTTGCGCTTATCCGAGTCGATATTGCCCGAGCCATATCCCAGGTCAGAATCCAAGACGATCTGCTCGGTCGTCAGCGGTTCGGGGGAGCTATTGAGCACAAAGAAAAGATTGAGGATGCGCTGAGCCGTTTTATCGAAACTGGGCTCCGAATTTCCCTTTTTAATTGTCTCGGTCGTGTCGCTTGCCGTCATAGAGTCCTCGCATGAGAAGGTGGTTTGCTGCCATGATTTTAGTCCGATATGGAGATTAGGCTATATCCTTGTCCGCTCGGGGCGTTAAGATGGCCCGAATTCGGTCGTTTGCGCTCGCTCGGGGTATACTTTCGACTATATACGGTTCTAATGTGCATGCATTGGGCCTATTTGTCGGATTATGGATGTGGAGCGCACATGGCGAACACCCAGAACTATATTAACCACCTGCTGCAGAACACCGGCATTACGCCGGCATGCAGCGAAGAAGAGCGCTTGGCTGCCGAGGATATCGCTCAGATCTTCCGCAACCACGGCTTTGACCCCGAGGTTCAGGAGTTCAATGCCCCGGCGCCCAGTAGGTTGGCATTTGCCGTTACCGGTATTCTTGCGTTTGCCGGCGCCCTGCTGATGGGCATCGGCGGCGGTATCGGCTTGGTCGGCACCTTGCTGGCCATTGTCGGCGCCGTTCTTTACGTGCTCGAGCGCACGGGCCACCCCGTGGTTTCGCGCCTGGGCAAGACGGGCGTGAGCCAAAATGTCATCGCCTACCACAAGGCCTCGGGCCCGCTCGCGTCCCCGCGTAACCGCCCGGTGGTCGTTGTCGCACACTACGACTCTCCCCGTGCTGAGCTGCTCGCCCGCGAGCCTTATGCTTCGTATCGTGCACTCATCGCCAAGCTGTTGCCCGTTGCCACGGTTGCCCCCGCTGCCGTTGCCATCCTGCGTATTCTGCCGCTCCCCGGCGCGCTCAAGGTTCTGCTGTGGATTGTCGCGATCCTCGCTTCCCTCGTTGCACTCGCCAACGCGGTAAACATCATCTCTAACCGCCACATTCTTCCCTATACGTCTGGCGCGGTGTGCAACAAGTCTTCTGTCGCCGCTATGCTCGGCGTTATGGACAACGTTGCTCCCTTCCAGGGCGAAAACGAGTTTCCCGACGATGTTCCGTTCGATACCTATTTTGGGGAGCAGAAGCGTCGTGCCGAGGAAATGGCGCGCGCAGCGGCGGAATATGCCGCGGCCCAGCAGCAAAACGACTACGGCAACACCATCGAGTATGAAGAGCCTACCTACGCCGAGGACGAATTCGGTCAGCCGATTGCTCCCGACGCTCAGACCGAGCCCGAACAGGGTGAGGCTTTCGACGAGCAAATCGAGGGCTTTGAGGGTGCGTCTGCCGACGAGACGCTGATCGGCGCTATCGTGCCTGAGGATCAGAATCAGGCTGCCCAAGCCGAAGAGTTCAATGACGAGGTTCCCGCTGCCGAGCCGGCGGAGGAGTCTGCCGAGCCCGAGCCCAAGCTCTATCGCAACGCCGCCGGCAACATCCGCTTTGGTTCGGATGCCATCCGTGCGCTCGGAATGCTTCCCGAGTCCTGCACGCTCGATTACGAGGAGGGCGAGGAGCCAACGTTTGAGCCCGAGCCTGCCCCCGTCGTGGCTGCGCCTGCGCCCGTTGTCGCTGCGGATGATGAGTCTGCCGCGGTTACCGCTGCCGTTGCCGATCCCGAGGCGGTGTCCGCGTTCGATCCCGCGGCAGGACTGGACATTTTGGCTCCCGCCGCACCGGCGCAAGACGTTGCGGACGAGTCTGACGACGATTACGTTGAACAACCGAGGCGCGTGTCTTACGAGAGCGATACTGATTTCTCGGCCGAGATTCCCGCGGCAACGCCGCATGCCGACATTGCATCCGCGTTCTCGTCGATTGGCGCCAGCGCTTCCAACTTCTTTAAGGGTGCGTTTGCAAAGGGCAAGAAATTTGTCGACGATTTCGAGGAGAAGCGCGCTGCCGCACGCGAGGCTGCCGAGCAGGAGGCTATCGCTCAGCAGCAGGCAGCCGAGGCGGCACGTGAGCTCGCGGCGCAAGAGTTCGAGCAGAACGAGGCTATGCAGTCCGCGCCCGTCGAAGCCGCCGAAGCTACAACGTCCTTTGAGTCCCAGCAACCGGCGTCCGCGGATGTTGTTGAAGCGACGACGTCTTTCGAGGCTCAGCAGCACGTCGATAGCACCATGTCGTTTGATGCCGCGCAGTTCGATTCCACGATAACGTTTGAAAAACAGGGCACCGCGATTGCCGAGCCCCTTCCTGTTTCCGATGAGCAGGGCGACGCGGCAGACGATGACGAGCCTGTTGATGCTGCCGAAATCCAAGATGCCGCCGAGGACGAGCCCGTCGAGGCCAACTCTGACGAAGAGCAATACGCGGCAGCCGAGCAAGATGATTCGACCGAGGTCGAGCAGGAGGAAGTGCCTGCGGTTTCCGAGACTCCCGAGACGGATGAGTCGAGGCCTTATTCCACGCAGATTTTCACCATGCCGACCCCGAGTGGTTCCGGTGCCACGGTTGCCAATGTCGCTCCCACCCAGGACGAAACGGTCGATTCCCTTATGGCCCAGATTTCCTCCCAGGCATCGCCGCGCCCGCAGATGAATGTTCCCGATCCGGCGTCGGCACCGTCGCCTGCACCTTCCTCGTTTCCGCTGGCTTCGGTCCCCGATCCGTCGCTGCCGTCTATGAAGCAGGCAAACGTTGCGTCTCGCACGTCGCTGTTCGACCTTCCCGACCCCTCCGCACAGGTCAATGATCCCTTTGCTACTGCCCAGGGCCCCGAACCCACATCGGCACCCGTTGCGCCTCCTATGCCCGTTGCGTCGGGCGCACAGCCGATCGAGACCATTTCGGCTCCCGCCCCGGCGGCACCCAAGTCTCGTAAGCGCGGCCTGGGTGGTCTGTTCGGCCGTAAAAAGAAAAACGAGCAGGACAGCATGAGTGACTGGCTGGGCGTCGAAGACGATTACGATGCCAAGAAGTCCGGTCGCGGTATCGGTTCGTGGGATAACTTCGAGGACGATAACGATGGCTGGAAGGGTGGCGCTACGTCTTCCGATGGCGCTTCTTCCGAAGATATGCTCTTGGCTGTCGCCTCTATGGGCGATGATGAGCTGCTCGGTCACGATATCTGGTTTGTGGCAACGGGCGCCTCGGATTGTGATGGCGCTGGCATGAAGGCCTTCTTGGCTTCGCATCGCGATAAGCTCCGCGGCGTATTCTTTATCAATCTTGAATCCGTCGGCGCCGGTAGGCTTTCGGTGGTGACGGTCGAGGGCGAACAACAACTGCTCAAGGGCGATCGCCGCATCATGAACCTGGTCAGCAAGGTCTGCAAGTCGTTCCATGTCGATTGTGGCGCGCTCGAGATGCCCTATGCCAAGACCGATGCCTATGCCGCGCTCGAGGCGAGCCGCCGAGCCCTCACCATCGCCGGCGTGGACGGCACGCGTCTGGCTTGCGCTCGTACCGAGGACGACCTGCCCCACAATGTCAACCCGACGAACATTGCTACGGTATCCGAGGTCGTGACCGAGGTTATCCGCCGTTCGTAGACGGAGCTCTAAGGAGTCAACGTGTTTTCGTATATTAAGCGCCATTGGCCTGTCTACGTGATTTTGACCTTGATTGCCATTGCGTTAGGATTTGGGGCTGCCTACATCGTGGGTGCGAAGGGCTCGACCCCCGCCTCCGCAATCAGCGAAGAGGTGGAGCAAGAACAGAGCACGGGTGCCGATGGGATTCCTGAGTCCGAGCAGGCAATCGTTGATGGTGGATCTTCGTCTGCAGAGTAGATACGGCGATTTAAATGATTGAAAGCGGGCGAGCCAGGGGACTGGCTCGCCCGCTTTTTCATCGCGCTAGCGCTTCTTTGGGATCGACCTAAGGCGAGCGAACCATAGGGCTGCGGCACCCGAGGTCAGGAGCGCGGTGATGCAAGCGGCGATGGGAACTGGTCCTGTTGCCGGTAGGTCCTGCGGTAGGGTACAGCGTTGAATGACACAGTCCTCGTCATGTGACTCAAGTTTATCGCCGCCGCCGTTGCGACAAAGATCGACGCGTGCGCTGTTGGTGAGTGCGGTTTGGGGCGTATAAGCCGATGTTGCCTGCATGTGCACGACTGCGCCCCGAGCGTCTGCACCAAGGATTGCTTTGGCATCGTCAAGGTCGTCGTGCTCATCTTTGAGATCATCGCGGGTCCAAGAATCCGCATCGCTTCGAGTCGTAAAGTCGGCGGCTGCCGCACCGTATTCAATTCGAATGCCTGTTACGACGGTATTGGATGCAAGGTCGAGCTCTTCCGCCTCGAGTGTGGTGGATTCCGTGGTCGAGATATCCGCCTTCCAGAGGTGCCAACCGTCGTAATCGACGAGGCGACAGTCCTCACCCAGGCTCTCTTTTACTTCGTCGGACTCAAGCCAAGGATTTTCGTGCCCATCGTCAAGTGTCGCGTTCGCCGGCTCATCGACGTCTGTCGAGTCCAACGGCGTCGTGCGATACCATACGTTGCACAGACCGTTGAGGTCGCCGATGGCGACGGGGGTTTCGATTGAGATGAATCTCGCCGTGCCGTCTTTGGCGCACTCAAGATCATCGGTAATCGTAAACTCATCAACCCAAGTAGCGGAATCGTTTCGAGCATCGATGGTATAGGAGAAAAGCCCATCACTATTGGTTTGCGTCGTGGCGCGGTTTTTACCATCGCCGTTAGCCAACAGGCCCTTTTCGATAGGTTGGACAAGTTCCTGACGCTTGTCGACCTGCCCCTTGATCTCGATGGGCGCATCCTTCATCGCGACGGATTGGACTTCTCCCGTATCTTTTATTTCAAACGTTATCTCCTCGGCAAGGTCATAGGTCCGCGGAGACATCATTTCGCGCAACGAGTAGGTGCCGGGTGCAAGATGTTCGACGCGGTGCGGCTTGTCGGATGAGGTCCAGGAGTCTATTTCGGTTTTATCGGGGCCATATAAGGTGAGCTGTGCGCCTTCCACTTCCTGCTCACCGCTTGCATCGACCTTGGAGACATCAACCTTGGTGTAATCGTCGGATACGTTAAGCCGTGCTTCTACAACGGGTGTTTTCTGGTCGGCATAAGTAAGGTCGACAATATGGGATGTCCGATCGAGTAAGAAGCCTGCCGGCGCTTGAGTCTCGACAACCTCGTAGCGTGCGGTGCCAGATCCCAGCGGGAGGTCGTCCGCGCGTGCTTCTCCAGTTTCATCCGTCGTGACGGTAGCGACAGTCTCACCGTCGAGCGCGGCAATGCTACCGTCGGGGCGCACGATATCACCCGAGGCACGGATCTCAAAGACGGCGCCCGCGAGGCTGCTGCCGTCTACGGCATCGGTTTTAACGATCCTGATGTTTCCGGTCGCGGCGTGGTCATAATACGAGGCGATTGCAACGGGCGTTAGGTTCATGTCGGCGGGTATGTTTACCTCGATCTCCTCGCCGACAAGATAGGGCTCTTTGGCCGAGGTTTCGCGTACATAATAGGTGCCCGGCACGAGCGATTCGGGTAGTGTGACGGTCCCGGTCGCGTCAGTCGTAAAGGTGTCCATTACGTTATGTGCTGGATACCAGCAAGTTTGTGAGACAGGTTCGTGATTGCTGTCGAGGAGTTGGAAGGTGAATCCGGCTAGTGGAACAGAAGCGCCTGTTTGGGCATCGCGTTTTACAATCTGGAGATGCGTCGACAGCGCGTGGTTGTCCACGATATATTGAAGCTCGGCGCCGTTGGAAATCTGATTGGCCCCGACGGTCCATTCCCCTGCACGTTTAAAACCCTCGGGGACGGTTTCCGGAACCTCGCGAATCGTGTAGCCGGCACGGTCGTATGGGACGGCTCCGTGGACACCGGCGGGTCGCTTGCCTGTGCCGAACCATGCTTCGGGCTGATCTTTGGTGGAGGCAAAGCCATAGATGTTTGTGGTCAGTGTGCCAACAACCTGCTGAGAGCTGTTGCTGACAACCTCAAAGACAACACCACCCGCCGGTTGCTCCAGGCCGGATTGGTCGCTATTGCCGTAATCCTTGAATTTGGAAATCTCAAGGTCAAACGCAATGGGGATATCGGAAATGCGAGATTCGATCTCGACTACGCCTGAATCGCCGAGCTGGTCGGCTCCAACGGTATAGGTCCAGCTGTCGTTGGATGGCAGGTAGCCCTCGGGGGCTTTTGATTCGTAGATGGTAAAGGTTCCTAAGGGGACATCGACGAGGGTAGCCCGACCGCTTTCGTCGGTCGTGAGGATCTGCGCCCATCCAGGGGTTGATTGCGACACACACGTGAACTCTGCTCCTGCGAGTGAAGATCCCACCTGGGGGCCGGCATTCGTCGCGGCATCGAGTTTTACGATACGCAGGTTGATGGTGCCGGGCTGTTCGTCAATGGCGACCTGTCCACCGTCATTCCCCGTGGTAAAGGCGATGCGATCACGACGGGGGACATAGCCGGCCGGCGCCTTCGTTTCAACTAGGTAGTATGCCGTGTTGGGCAGAAGTGTTGCTTGCGCCCGACCGTTGCTGTCCATCTGGATGGTGCCGACATGCGCGCCGCTGGCGCTCTCAAAAATATCGAATGTTGCCCCGTCAAACTGATAAGTATTGTTTCCGCTGGTAATGGCGGCGTTTGCAGACTGTTTTTTGAAGGAAACAGAGACCGCCGGCAGTACATAGAGCATGTCCTGACGTTTGCTGCCGCCCGATACGGCTCCTAGATAGCGTCGCGCGCGGTGCGGAGCGGCTTTGATGCTTCCTGTTTTTGCGCTGTCGTGGAGCCACCGCGCCGCCGCCACGACTTCATTGTCAGTGGTAAAGTGCCCACTCTTGGTTTTGCCCTGAGCGGTCGTGTAAGAGTAAGTACCGTCGACATGGGTAGTGCCGTTGAGCATCCATACGGCAAGCTGGGTTGCGGCGCGGGCGCGATCGGGTGAAAGATGGTAACCGCCAAACGACGTGGCGGTAGGATATCCGTGACAAACGATTGCCGCGAACTCGTCGTCGAGCCACACCCAGCCTTGATCAAAGTTGAGCCATGGGCCGCCCGGCTTGGTGGGGCCGGGGCGCTCCTGGTTCATGCAGTAGGCAATCGAGGCGTCTTGAGCTTCATACTTGCCGATGAAGAAGGGCCCACAATCATCGCTAATAGTGCGGAAGCCGAGCTGATCGTAGCCATCGACGGCAAATGCGGCTCCCGGTGTCAGGCAGCCGAAAAGCAGGAAGAGGAGCAGGAGCAGCGGACCTGTTGCGATTGCGCTGTGGACAGAGTGCGTGGGTGCGTTGGACATGGCTGCTCCTTATCCCTCGTGCGCCGCATGGGGAGGTTGCGACGCGTAGGATGAGGCTACCCCCGAGGTTCATGCGGGTAAGTACCGGAGCCTGACCAAAAGCTTGCCCGATTTCTGACAAATCGAGCTCAAATACAACAATCAGATAAAAATGCAGGTAGAAGATGGTAAGAAAAGAAAGACAAAGGTCCTCATCTCCACAATTGGCGCGGTTTTCAAACGATTCTCCACAGCTAAAACAAGCATCGACACCCTTGTATCGAACAAGACAACCGCGTTATACTATCCCCCACATATGCGGGCATCGCCAAGTGGTAAGGCATCAGCTTCCCAAGCTGACACTCGCGGGTTCGAGTCCCGTTGCCCGCTCCAGTAAAAAGCACAAGCACGGCAGCGTTACGTTGCCGTGCTTTTTACTACCAAGCGCCGGGACTCGAACCCGCCAGGGTGCGAGCGTTAAGCAAACGCGAAGCGTTTGTAGCGAGCAGGCGAAGGCGCCGACAGGCGCCTGAAGCCGGTGCGGATTTGCGAAGCAAATACGCGGACGTCCCGTTGTCCGCTCCATGGAGCACAGAAGACCTCGGGACGGCCAATTCAACAAAGTCTTCCCCATCGTCACCGTGAATCCGAGGGGATCGACCGCAGCCGGTGCGGATTTGCGAAGCAAATAACGCAGACGTCCCGTTGCTCGCTCCAATTCCAAAATGTTAGGTTAATGCCTGCTGCCCATACTTGCACCTGCGCACGGTACAATGGATGGGTTACGACCAACGTGCCAATAACCAAAAAGGAGCCGCTATGATCGATCGCTATACCCGCCCGGAGATGGGACACATCTTCTCCCTCGAGAACAAGTACGCCATTTGGCAGGAGATCGAGGTCTTGGCCTGCGAGGCCCAGGCGGAGCTCGGCAAGATCGGTATTTCCAAAGACGAGGCCCAGTGGATCCGCGACCATGCCAACTTTGAGAAGGCGAAGGTCGATGAGATCGAGGAAGTCACGCGCCACGACGTCATTGCCTTCCTGACCAACATGAAGGAATACATCGATGCCGATGTTCCCGAGGGCGACCCCAAACCCAGCCGCTGGGTTCACTATGGCATGACCAGCTCCGATCTGGGCGACACGGCCCTGTGCTACCAGCTCACCCAGGCCTGCGACCTGATCATCGAGGATGTCAAGAAGCTCGGCGAGATTTGCAAGCGTCGCGCCTTTGAGGAGCGCAACACGCTCTGCGCCGGCCGTACTCATGGCATCCATGCCGAGCCGATGACCTTCGGCATGAAGTTTGGCTCTTGGGCCTGGGAGCTCAAGCGCGATCTGGACCGTCTTGAGGATGCCCGCAAGAACGTTGCCTTCGGTGCTATCTCGGGCGCTGTCGGCACGTACAGCTCCATCGAGCCGTTCGTCGAGGAGTACGTCTGCGAGCACCTGGGCCTGGTCCACGATCCTCTGTCCACGCAGGTCATCAGCCGCGATCACCATGCCTATCTCGCCGGCGTTCTCGCCACCACCGCGGCCACCTGTGAGCGCATCGCTACCGAGGTTCGCAATCTGCAGAAGACCGATACACTCGAGGCCGAGGAACCGTTCCGTAAGGGTCAAAAGGGCAGCTCCGCCATGCCGCACAAGCGCAACCCCATCACCATGGAGAAGGTCTGCGGCCTGTCGCGCGTCGTGAAGGCCAACGCGCAGGTTGCCTTCGACAACGTCGCCCTGTGGCACGAGCGTGACATTTCGCACTCCTCTGCCGAGCGCGTCGCCCAGGCCGACAGCTTCATCGCCCTCGACCACATGTTCCAGTGCCTCATTCGCGTTATCGACGGCCTGCAACTGTATCCCGCCCGCATGATGGCCAACCTCAATAAGACCCGCGGCCTCATCTTCTCTTCCAAGGTACTGCTCGCCCTCGTCGACACGGGCATCACCCGCGAGGACGCGTACGCCATTGTGCAGGAGAACGCTATGGCAACCTGGCACGAGGTACAGGATTGTGTCTCCGGCCCCACCTTTAAGGAGCGTCTCGAGGCCGACCCGCGCTGCACCGTCAGTCAGGAGAAGCTCGACGAGATCTTTGATCCGTGGGACTTCCTCACCCGTATCGACACGGTCTTTGATCGTCTGGAGCAGCTGAGCTTCGAGTAGGTTCGGGCATAACGTTAGCTTTTTAGGGCGCTTTGCTGGTAATGTGTGTTGCCGGCAAAGCGCCTCGTTGCATTTAGGGAAAGACGGGGATAATAGTCGTCTCGAATAACATTCTGAGAGGGGATCGCATGATTTCGTTTGATTACAAGCCTCAGGGCGTGTGTGCTCGCAATATTCACCTTGATCTTTCCGATGACGGCAACAAGGTGATGGGCGTTGAGTTTACCGGCGGCTGCGACGGCAATCTCAAGGCTATCTCCAAGCTGGTCGAGGGCGCTCCTGCCGATCGCGTAATCGAGGTTCTCGCCGGTAATACCTGCGGTATGAAAAAGACCTCCTGCGCCGACCAGCTTACGCGCGCTATCGAGGCCGCTCGCACCGAGATCGCCTAATGGGTATCGCCGATCACATCAAGAACGGAATATCGCGTCGCGGCTTTGTACTCGGTGGGGCTGCCGCGGGCGCTGCCACGGTGCTTGCCGGATGCTCGAAAAAAACGGGCACCAGCGATGATGCCGCCGGCGAGCCGCAGGTTATCAAGGATGATTCCAAAATCATCTCGATTACGGATGAGTATGAGGCTGTCGACATCGATCTTGAGCCGGCGGCGTCGTGGACGCTGCCTCTGGGTACGCTGCTGTACTACTGCGACGGCGATTACGCCGCGGCGATGATGGCGCCCGCATCGGCATTGCACGCCAACACGCTCGGTGTGCTCAACCTGGGCGATGGCTCGCTTGCCACATTAATCGAGGATCCTATCGAGGGCACGGGATACGCATTCTACGATGTCCGTGCCGGCGACGGCGTATTCGCGTGGGTTGAGATGAACTTTGCCAATTCATCGTGGAAGCTCTACGCTCAAAATCTGTCGGGCGCTTCGCTCTCTGGCGATGTGGTTGAGCTCGATCGAGGTGGCAAGGACTATGATCCGCCCCTGTTTACGGCGTTCGGGTCATCAGTCATCTGGTATAAAATGCCTTCGACAGGCGGCAATAAAACGAGTAGTGATTCGTTTTGCTATCGTCGCTCACTTGATGAATCCAAGGCCGAGACAATTTGGAAATCGACGGGCCGCTTTGCATCGGCCCCGCGCGCGAGCGACGGCATTTTGACCATCTCGCCGCGTGTCCGCAACGACGAGGGCGTCTACTACGGCATAACGGCAATCGATCTGACCGACGGCAACAACACCAAGCGTGCCCAGCTAGTCCTTCCCTCGTCAGTCTCGCCTTTCGAGGCCGTGTATATGGGCGATACCTTCGTGTTTTCTATCGAGGCGGCCTATAGCGGCGTGGGCAGCCTGGGCAATATGGGCACGTATATCGGTAATGAGGGAGGGCCGTACCTCTTTCTGTCACGCGAGCCGCTCGCATGTGCGGCTGGCAAGAAGAATAAATACCTTGTTAAGGTACAGGCGTCGCATTTCCTGATCGACACCTCTGCCAAGACCTATGGCTCGCTGCTGTCGCCCGACCGCGCTTTGGAGTATGGCGATTATCCAGCTACGGCGGGAAAATCGGACTCATTCCTTACGTACGCCACGGTGCGCAACAGCCAGGGTATACCAGAGACGGTCACTGCACGCCTATTCTCTCTTTAAGCTTAGAGGGGTTAAAAAGGCGCCAACAGGGGAATAAACGCGTTGTAATTGTGAGTACCGCCCGCCGAGCTGCCGCGTCATAGCGGCATCCGGCGGGCTCAGGTGCGTTAAAATGGGCTTGTTCTTAGCTAATTGAGACAGGGGGGCCGTGTTATGGCTTCAGATGCAAAAAAGATTCTGCTGGTCGAGGATGAGAAGGCAATCCGTGACGCCGTCGCTGCCTATCTCGAGCGCGAAGGCTACTGGGTTGTGGGCGTCGGCGACGGCCAGTCCGCGATCGAGGAGTTCGAGAAGCATCAGTTCGACCTGGTCGTGCTCGACCTTATGCTCCCCAAGATTCCCGGCGAGCGCGTTTGCCGCACCATTCGCGATACCTCGGATGTCCCCATCATCATGCTGACGGCTAAGGGCGAGATCGAGGACCGTATTATCGGTCTTGAGCTCGGCGCCGACGACTATCTGATTAAGCCGTTCTCGCCGCGCGAGCTCGTCGCCCGCGTTCGCGCTCTGTTCCGCCGTGCCCACCAGGCCGACGAGCCCGCCGTCGAGGTGCTCGACTTCGGCGATCTGGTCATCGATATCTCGGGCCACAAGATCTTGGTCGAGGGCAAGGAAGTCGATCTGACGGCTTCCGAGTTCAAGCTGCTCACCACGCTTGCCCGTCATCCCGGCCGTGTGTATAACCGCATGGAGCTGGTCGAGAAGGTGCTCGGGTATGACTTTGAGGGCTATGAACGCACCATCGATAGCCACGTGAAGAACCTTCGCGCCAAGCTGGGCGATGATCCCAAGAAGCCCAAGTGGCTCTACACCGTCCATGGTGTCGGCTATCGCTTCGAGGCTCCGGCCAAGACCGATAAGTCGGACGAGAAATAGGGAAATCACATATGACACCTGCGCGCTTTGAAATCGGACAAAAGCACAAGCAGGAGAGCGAGGCGGGTTCCAAGGCTAGTTGGAACACGCCTCGTTCCGATTCACGGCCAACGATGAGCTATCCCTCGCGCATGGCACTTGCTTTTGCTCTGACATCGCTCATGACGGTATTGGTGCTGGTGGGCGTTGTCTCTGTTGTGTGGGGCACGGTCTTTTCGGATTACACACGCTCCAATATCGTCGAAATCGCAAATTCCGCTGCCGAGAAGTTGGCAACCTCATATGAGGAAAACGGCTCTTGGACCGCGGGAGAACTGCGCACGGTCGCAACGTCGAGTTTGGTTTCCGACGATCTGGGTATGCAGGTCGTCAATAAAAAGGGCGTGATCGTTTATGACGATTCCTGGCCCTCGGCAAGCGCCACCGCCGATGTACGCGAAAACCAGGCTACGACCGACGACACGAGCGGCAAGAGGGCATCGCATAGCCCGGTCTCGTCTGCTCCAACCGACTCCGATAGCGTTGCTAACGTCGAGATTGTAACGTCTTCCGGCGAGCATGTCGGACAGGTAAAGCTGTGGGCCATCGGCTCCGACGCTCTGCTCACCAAGGCGGACTCTGCGTTTAGGGAGAAGACCTTTAACGCCATGGCCCTCGCCGCGGTTGTTGCAATCTGCATTTCGGTCGTTATCGGATCGCTCGTGTCGCGCATGCTCACCAAGCCGATTCATCGCATCACCAGTACCGCAAAGCAAATCCGTGACGGCGACCTGTCGGCTCGCACGGGACTGCGCGGTGATGACGAGATCGATCAGCTGGGTGAGACCTTCGATGAGATGGCCACTTCTCTCGAGAAGGATATGAAACACGAGAAGCGCCTGACCTCAGACGTTGCACACGAGCTTCGCACGCCGCTTATGGCCATGCTCGCAACGGTCGAGGCCATGCAGGATGGCGTGTATCCCACCGACGATGAGCATTTGGAGACCGTTGCTTCCGAGACGCGTCGCTTGGCTCGTCTGGTGCAGCAGATGCTCGACCTGTCGCGCATGGAAAACAGCGCGGCTCCGCTCAACCTTGAGCCGGTGGACATGGTTCCTTTCGTGCGTTCCATCGTCAATGCCCAGGAGCGCCTGTTTGTCGACCGCGATCTGCGCCTGCGTTTTGCGGACGAGACCCAGGGTCACGACGATGTCGTCGAGGCCGATCCCGACATGATCACGCAATGTGTTATCAACCTCATGAGCAACGCCATGCGCTACACCCCCGAGGGCGGTTGGGTCGTGGTGTCGGTGCTCAGTGACCGCAAGCACGTCAGCATTGCCGTTTCTGATACCGGCATCGGTATTGCCAAGGACGATCTGTCGCGCATCTTCGGGCGGTTTTGGCGCGCCGATGCCAGCCGCGCCCGCGAAGCTGGCGGCCTGGGCGTTGGCCTCGCCGTGACCAAGCAGATCGTCGAGCGTCACCATGGCTACATATCCGTGGAGTCGGAGCTTGGAAAGGGTACGACTTTTACAATTCATCTGCCCCGCGAGCACACGGCAGACGCGGCATCTACTACAATGGAGCACTAGCTTTTCGCTATTCGGTGAAGGAGGGGCCGCGTCCCTGCCGCTCCGAGTTTGCGAAAACATGCGGGAAAGAACCCGCATTTCTGTCGTATTTAGGTAAGGAGTGACTCACGTGACAACGATGGAGCGTCGTCCGGATTCCCGTGGCAAGGTTCGTGATATTTACGATGCCGGTGAAAACCTGCTGATGGTCGCCACCGACCGCATTTCTGCGTTCGACTTCATTCTTCCCGACGAGATTCCGTTTAAGGGAGAGGTACTCAATCGCATCTCGGCATTCTGGTTCGATAAGTTTGCCGACATCGTCCCCAACCATCTCGTTTCCATCGACCCGGCGGATTTCCCCGAGGAGTTTGCTGAGTATCGTGACTACCTCGCTGGCCGTGCCATGCTGGTTAAGAAGGCCCAGACGATTCCTATCGAGTGCATCGTCCGCGGCTATCTGACCGGTTCGGGCAAGAAGACCTACGACGAGAACGGCACCGTCTGCGGCATCCAGCTGCCTGAGGGCCTGACCGAGGCTTCCAAGCTTCCCGAGCCGTTGTTCACGCCGTCCACGAAGGCCGAGATCGGTGACCACGACGAGAACATCTCGTTCGAGCGTTGCTGCGAGATCGTGGGCGAGGACATCGCCACGCAGATTCGTGACCTTTCCCTCAAGATCTACAAGGCCGCTGCCGAGTACGCCGCGACCCGTGGCATCATCATTGCCGACACCAAGTTCGAGTTTGGTGTTATTGATGGCAAGGTCACGCTGATCGACGAGTGCCTCACGCCCGACTCCAGCCGTTTCTGGCCTGCTGCCAGCTACGAGGAGGGCAAGATCCAGCCTAGCTACGACAAGCAATTCGTCCGCAATTGGCTCAAGGCCAACTGGGATATGACAGGGGAGACCCCGCACCTGCCCGCCGAGGTCATCGATGGCACGTCCGAGCGCTATCGCGAGGCCTTCCAGATCATCACGGGCTCCCAGTTCACAAGCATGAAGGAGAACGCATAAGTGAGTACCCGTAGCGCCACGAACAAGCGCACGCAATCCCATGAAGTTACCGGGGTTGCGCGCAAGTCTGCCGCATCTGCTAAGCCCGCCCGCCAAGCAGCGAGCTCCGTTCGCGTCGTGCCGGCTTCGTCTAAGGCACGCCGCAAAGAGCTCGAGAAGGGCGAGAACCTCGAGGGCCTCTCTAAAGAGGAGAAGCGCGCCCGCAAGGCCAAGCAGCGCGCCAAGGAGGACCGCATCTATACGGTGTCGAATATCCTCCTCAAGCAGGACGAGGACTACACCAAGCGCCGTCGCATCTGGTGGATTGTGCTCGCCATTGGCATGGTGCTCGTCGTGGCAATTTGGGCCTCGCTGTACTTCGCTCCCGCTGGCATGGTGTCCAGCCCTGTCCAGATGGTCGGCATCGTTTTGTCCTATGTCATCATCCTAGGTGACTTTATCTACGACTTCGCTCGTATTCGTCCCTTGCGCAACATGTACCGCGCGCAGGCCGAGGGCATGTCCGAGAACAAGCTCAACGCTCTTATTGAGCGCGCGGCTGCCGAGGAGGACAAGAAGGACTCCAAGAAGAAGTAGCGTTTGCATACATACTTATCGCTAAGATATAAGGCGCGTCGTTTTTGCGGCGCGCCTTTTTACTGTTCTATAGATAGATGGAGTGGCACATGATTCGAGCTGCCCTGACGGTCGAAGAGGCTCTGGAGGGCATGAAGGCCCTGGAGCCCAAGATTAAAAACTACGCGCGCCTGGTCGTCCGCAAGGGCGTAAACGTCAAGCCCGGTCAGGAGGTCGTCGTTCAGTCTCCGGTCGAGTGCGCGCCGTTTGCGCGCGTGGTGGTCGCGGAGGCCTATGCTGCCGGCGCCGGCCACGTGACGGTCATTTGGGCCGATGATGCCGTGACGAGGCTCACGTACGAGCATGTCGAGAAAAGCTATTTTGAGCAGACGCCCGAGTGGAAGCGCATACAGCTGGATTCCTTGGCCCAGGATGGTGCCTGCTTTGTCTTTATCGAGGGTGCGGATCCTGCAGCCCTCAAGGGCATCGACCCAGCCAAGCCGGCCGCGGCATCCAAGGCGAGGAATACGCAGTGCAAAGTTTTCCGCCGTGGACTGGATTACAACATCAATCCGTGGTGCATCGCCGGCGCTCCGGTCGTGGCTTGGGCGCACGAGGTGTTCCCGGGAGACGCCGATGAGGTTGCAATCTATAAGCTGTGGAATGCGATTCTGCACACCGCGCGCGCCGATGGCCAGGACCCAGAGAGCGACTGGGAACTCCATGACGCCGCATTCGAAAAGAACCTGCGTTTCCTGAACGACAATCGTTTCGACTACCTGCATTACACCGCGGCAAATGGAACCGATCTGACGATTGGCATGACGAAAGGTCACGAGTGGGCCGGCGGCAAGGGCAAGACGCCCGATGGGCACCCCTTCTTCCCCAACATTCCCACCGAGGAAGTCTTCACTTCGCCCGATCGCATGCGCGCCGACGGTATCGTGTACTCGGCCATGCCGCTCATCCATCACGGCAATAAGGTCGAAGATTTTTGGATTAAGTTCGAGGGCGGCCGCGTGGTGGACTACGACGCCCGCGTGGGCAAGGCAACGCTCGCAAGTATCATCGATACTGACGAGGGCGCTGCTCACCTGGGAGAGGTCGCGCTCATTTCCAAGAACACGCCGATCCGCGAAAGTGGTGTTCTGTTCTACGATACGCTCTATGACGAGAACGCTAGCTGCCATCTCGCGCTAGGTGTCGGTTTCCCCGAATGCATCGAGGGTGGGTACGACATGTCCAAGGAAGAGCTCCTGGAGCATGGCGTTAACGTCTCGAGCACGCACGTCGATTTTATGATTGGCACGGACGACATCGATATTACGGGAATTACGCCTGATGGACGTGAAGTTGTGATTTTCCAGAACGGCCAATGGAGTTGGGAATAGTCCCAGACCGTGGTACAATGCCACCCGCGGGCCGTTAGCTCAGCTGGCAGAGCAGGGGACTTTTAATCCCAAGGTCCAGGGTTCGAACCCCTGACGGCCCACCCAAAGATTGTTGAGACGGTCAACTTCGGTTGGCCGTCTTTTTTGTCGCCCTTTCATGGGTTCGAACCCGTCGGGGCGCGGAGCTGAGTAAACGCGTGAGCGTTTGCCAGCGCAGCGCGCAAGGCGCGAAAGCGCCGCAGCGGCCGCCTGCGAAGCAGGCTGAACCCCTGACGGCCCACCCAAAGATTGTTGAGACGGTCAACTCCGGTTGGTCGCTTTTTTGTTGCCGGTGCACGGGTTCGAACCCGTATCTAGCTATATATAAGAACGCTTGGCGAACAAAACCCGCCTTTTACCGATGGGAAACAAATAACTGATGCCTTTGGAGTAAAGTAGCGCTCCAGAGATGACCGATGTCTCAATACACATAAAACAGCTGGTCATCGCCAATATCAGAAGCCAATGCTTCAGTTTTAACCTCAGTGATGCGACTGAGGGACCTATTCATTTGTGAACAAAATATGGAGTGCGCGATTCCCGCCCACGGCGCCCCTCCGGTCTGGCAATATATCTCCTTGCCGCGCGGC
>CABUOF010000011.1 GCA_902493125.1 uncultured Collinsella sp.
GTTTGCCGAGGGCGCGATCGACGTGCTCATCGGTACGCACCGTCTGCTTTCGGCCGATGTGAACCCCAAGAACCTGGGCCTGGTGATCATTGACGAGGAACAGCGCTTTGGCGTGCAGCACAAGGAGCAGCTCAAGAACCTGCGTGAGCAGATTGACGTGCTCACGCTCTCGGCGACGCCCATTCCGCGTACCATGCAGATGGCCACGAGCGGCGTGCGCGACATGAGTCTGATCACTACGCCGCCGACCGGACGCCGTCCCGTGATCGTGCATGTAGGGGAGTACGACCCCGACGTGGTGAGCGCGGCGATTCGCCTGGAGGTGGGTCGCGGCGGCCAGGTGTACTACGTGTCCAACCGCGTCAAGACCATCGACGACGCCGTGGCGCGCGTGCACGAGGCCGCGCCCGAGGCGCGCGTGGGCGTGGCGCACGGCAAGATGAGCCCGCGCGAGGTCGAGGACGTGATGATTGAGTTCGCGGCCAAAAAGATCGACGTGCTCATCGCCACGACCATCGTGGAGAGCGGCATCGACAACGCGACCGCCAACACGCTCATCATCGAGGATTCGCAGCGCCTGGGTCTGGCGCAGCTCTATCAGCTCAAGGGCCGTGTGGGTCGCTCTGCCACGCAGGCCTACGCGTACTTTATGTTCCCGGGCGAGCAGCCGCTCACTGAGGAGGCGACGGCACGCCTGACCGCGCTTTCCGAGTTCCAAGACCTGGGCAGCGGCATGCGCATCGCCATGCGCGACCTGGAGATTCGCGGCGCCGGCTCGCTTATGGGAGCCGAGCAGCACGGCAACCTGTCGAGCGTGGGCTTTGACCTGTTTACGCAGATGCTGGGCCAGGCCGTGGCCGAGGCGCGCGGCGATGACGACGCCGGCGTGGAGGCGGCGAGCGTGGGCATTAACCTGCCGGCCGACTACTTCTTGTCCGAGGAGTACCTGCCGGCGGTGGACCAGCGCGTGCTCGTGTACCGTAAGCTCGCGGCGGCCGAGGACCTGGAGAGCATCGACGAGGTGCAGGAAGAGACCGAGGCCGCGCATGGCGAGCTGCCGTTGGCGGGACTCAACCTGTTCAATCGCGCGCGCATCCGCATTCGCGGCGAGCGCCTGGGGCTCGAGAGCGTCACGCTCAGCGGCGGTCGCATCACGTTTTTGGGCGTCGACGTGCCCAAGAAGGTGGCATTTGAGCTTAAGACCCGCTATGGCGCGGTGAACTTCCCCAAGAGCCGCAAGCTGTCGGTGCCCTACAAGGCGGGCGCCGGTGCGGGCAGCGGCCTGGGTCGTGGCCTCGACGCCAACGACGGCACCGGTCCCGTGGCGGCGGCGCTCATGCTGCTGCAGCAGCTGGGTGCCAGCGACGACGACTAACGGGTCGACGCTGCAATCACCCCATTTGGGCAATCTGACCCTCACTCGTCGGTCGCGTACGCAAGTACGCTTCCCTCCTCCTTCGGGCCACCTTGCCACAAATGGAACGTTTTCGCTTACTTATGCTCAACCTGTAAGGGTATTTACGGGACAAAGCCATCTTCGTCTCACCCGCATTGCAGGTTGACCGCCCTTCGCCCGACCGAAAGGAAAGCATGTTCGGATACATCTATAAGAAAGATGTCGCCATTATCGCGGTTGTCCTGTGTCTTTGTCTGGGCGTGGGCAGTTTCTTCGATTATCAGATCTCGAGCGCGCTGTTCAACGTCGGCAGCATGTACGGCCGCTTTATCGAGGCTGCCGGCGAGCTGCCGTTCGAGCTGACGGCAAGCGTCGCGGGCGTTATGCTCGTACGCGCGGTGCGTCCCGACTCCAGGGGGAGCAAATGGCTCGCCGTGCTCGGCATCCTCGTCAACGTTGGCCTGACCGGCTACGAGATCGTTTCGTCCCTGAGGGTTGGCGGTAAACTCATTGCGGCTCAGTTGGTGCTGACGTTTGTGCTGGTCATCGCAGCCAACTTCATCGCCTACCGCCTCACGCGCACGACCGAGCCCGACGAGCTTACGCGCTGGGCGTTGATGGTGCTGGCCGTGTGGGTCGCTCAGGCCATCATCCTCAACGTCATTGTTAAGCCGTTATGGTCGCGCCCGCGCATGCGCGTGATCGAGGTCACGCCGGGGCTCAATTTTCAGCCGTGGTGGGTGATCGGCAACCCCGACAAGTGGGCCTATATCGCCGCCGGCGTGATCAAGGACGGGTTCAAGTCGTTTGCGAGCGGACACACGGCGCATGCGGCGATCGGCCTTATGCTCGCCGGGCTTCCCGCGGCAGCCTTTAAGGAAAAACCTTCGCGTCGCCGCGTGATTTTTTGGGGGGCGGTTGTTGTTGCAGCGTTCGTCGCCTTTGGGCGCATCGTGATCGGCGCGCACTTTTTGAGTGACGTGAGCTGCGGTTTTGCCCTGGTGCTGGCGCTTGAGTGCCTTGCCGCGCGCATTGCCTATCCCAACGGCGTACAATAGCTCCGTTTGAATCATCTGGCCGATACCCGGTAAGAGAGGATTGCCATGCTCGCGTTTAACAACGACTATTCCCACGGTGCACATCCGGCAGTGCTGCAGGCGCTTGTCGACACCAATATGGAGCCGCAGCCCGGCTATGGTACCGATGCGCACACCGAGCGTGCCAAGCAGCTTATCCGCGAGGCCTGTCAGGCCCCCGATGCCGACGTGTTTTTTCTGGTGGGCGGCACGCAGGCCAACGCGACGGTGATCGACATGCTGCTCGCGCCGTACGAGGGCGTCGTTGCTGCCGAGACTGGCCACGTCGCCTGCCACGAGGCGGGCGCCATCGAGTTTGGCGGTCACAAGGTGCTCACCATCCCCGGATACGAGGGCAAGATGCACGCCGAGGACCTCGAGAACTATATCCAGGTGTTCTACGAAAACGAGAGCTACGAGCACACGGTGTTCCCGGGTGCCGTGTACGTGAGCCTATCGACCGAGTATGGCACGCTGTACTCCAAGGCCGAGCTCGCGGCGATCCATGCAGTGTGCCAGAAGCGCGAGATTCCGCTGTTTGTGGATGGCGCCCGCCTGGCCTATGCGCTGGCGGCCGATGAGTGCGACATTACCCTGCCCGAGCTGGCGCAGCTGTGCGACGTGTTCTACATCGGCGGCACCAAGTGCGGCGCTCTGTGCGGCGAGGCTGTGGTGTTTTGCGGCATGCACACCCCGGCGCATCCCATTCCGCGTATTAAGCAGCACGGCGCGCTGCTTGCCAAGGGCCGCCTGACGGGTGTGCAGTTCGAGGCCCTTTTTACCGATGGCCTGTATTTTGAGATTGGTCGCCAGGCGATTGAGACCGCTCAGGCGCTGCGTCGCGTGCTGCACGAGCGCGGCTACCAGTTCTTCTTGGAGACGCCGACCAACCAGCAGTTTGTGATTCTGCCCAACGAGGACATGGCCCGCATTCGCGAGCATGCCTCGATCGAGTACTGGGAAAAGTACGACGATACTCACACGGTGGTGCGCTTTTGCACCAGCTGGGCCACGACGCAGGAGGATATCGACGCGTTGGCGGCTGTCCTGTAGCCTGATGTAATGACAAGGGGCCGCCCTGCGCCTGAGCTTGGCGCAGGGCGGCCTTTGCTTTTGGGGAGAAGGGTTGTATGACCGAGATGTCCGAGCCGACGATTCGCCTGGCGACGCCCGATGATGCGCCGGCGTTGCTTGCCATCTATGAGCCGTATGTGCGCCAGACGGCGATTACCTGCGAATACGAGGTGCCGAGCGTTGAGGAGTTCGCTGGGCGCATCGAGCGTACGCTCAAGCGCTATCCGTATCTGGTGATGGAGTTGGACGGGCGTCCGGTAGGCTATGCCTATGTGAGTCCGCTCAACAGCCGCGAGGCGTACGACTGGTCGGTCGAGACATCGATCTACCTGGCGCGCGATGTGCGCCACGGCGGGCTGGGCCGCAAGCTGCACGACGCGCTCAAGCAATGTCTGATCGCGATGGGCATCACCAACATGTGCGCGCTCATTGCCGTGCCGCACGACAAGGACGACGAGTACCTGACGCACAACAGCCAGGATTTCCATGCCCATATGGGATATCGCCTGGTGGGCGCCTTCGACCGCTGCGCCCAAAAGTTCGGCCGCTGGTACGATATGTGTTGGATGGAGCTGGTCCTAGCCGAGCGCACACCCAACCAACCCAAACCAACCTGGTTCCCCGATCTCTCCAAACCTACCATTTAGGGACAGGTTAGCCGATGGGCTCGGTGTATTTGGCGCGGTCGGTACGTTGGATGCGCTTGGAGACATGGAGCGGGCGGCCGTCGGTGTCGTAGACGTAGTCGGTGATCAGGATCAGCGCCTGCCCACGCTCAACGTTGAGCAAAAACGCCTCGTTTTGCGAGGCATAGCACACCTCAAAGGTCTTGTGCCCCTGTGCCGGCGCGCGATGGAATTCTTGGCGCAGCGTGGCGTAGAGCGAACCGTTGATATCGCGGTCGATGAGTGCCTCGAAGCTTGGTGGCAGATAGGTGGTCTCCAGGCACAGCGGCGCATCGTCCAGATAACGCAGGCGGACAAGTTTGACGAGCTTGCTGCCCACGGCGGCGTCAAAGAACTTAGCTATGCTGCCGGCCGCCTTGGCAAAGCCCGAGTCCACGGTGCGCGTGGTGGGCTTCATGCCCTGACCTTCGACCTGCTTGGTATAGCTCGAAAACACTAGGTTGTTCTCGTGGAGCGCGGGCGTGTCGGCCACAAAGGCGCCACGCCCGCGCTCGGTGCGCACCAGGCCCTCATCAACGAGAACCTTAAGGGCGTGGCGCACGGTGCTGCGCGACAGCCCCGATTCGTCCATGAGCTCCATCTCGGACGGCAGCTTGTCTCCGCGTGCGTAGATGCCGGCGGCGATGCGGTCGCGAAGCGTACCCGCCAAGCGCTCGTATTGGCTCAGTTTCTTTTTAGATGAAGCGTTCATGCGATCAGCCTATATCTAACTTGTATGCTTATCTAAGCAAGCATGTATTCAACACAACAATAAAACCGCTGGTATCGAGCTACCGAAAACCTTACCAGCAAAATTTCTAAGACAAATATAGCATACAACTAGTCGACATAACCAAAACATGTATGTAACTTGTATGCCATCGAGAGCATCAAACGAGAAGAAAGGCTGATGCACGATGACTACTCAGGAACAGGTTAAGGACGTCGTCTCCCAGGTTTTGGCTGACAAGGCAGACAAGGGCGGCATCAAGCGCGTCGTGTGGATTGGCGCCGGCGGATCCAACGGCGGCAACTATCCTGCCCAGTACTTTATGGAGCACGAGGCCACGCAGGTCGTGAGCTCCAGCTACACCAGCAACGAGTTCGTGCACGCCACCCCGGCCTACGTCAACGAGAACACCCTGGCCGTCGTCGTGTCCATGCGCGGCACCAAGGAGACCATCGTTGCCGCCCAGGTCGCCAAGGACCACGGCGCCAGCACCATCGCCATCTATGTTGACGAGTCCGACCTCACCGAGGTCTGCGACTACAAGATCCAGTACGACAGCCTGGCCGTCGACGAGTCCTGCATGGGCCGCACCAACTCCGCCGTCGTGACCATGATCGCCATGGAGCTCACGCAGCAGACCGAGGGCTATGCCGAGTACGAGACCGCTATGGCCGCGTTCGACTTGGTCGACCCCATCTATCGCAAGGCCGTCGAGTATACCCGTCCGCTCGCTGCCAAGTGGGCCGAGCAGAACGCCGACAAGCCCTGCATCAACGTGATGGCTCAGGGTCCGCTCTTTGGTGCCGCCTACGTCTTTAGCATCTGCAACGTGCAGGAGATGCTGCAGATCGACTCCTGCACCATCAACACCTGCGACTTCTTCCACGGCCCCTTCGAGATTCTGGACAAGCGCACCTCGCTGTTCCAGCTCATCAGCGTCGGCCGCAGCCGCTGCAACGACGAGCGCGGCATCCGCTTCGTCAACCAGTACGGTGGCGAGCGCGTCTATCAGCTCGACGCCAAGGAGCTCGGCCTCAACGACATCAAGGACAGCGTGAGCGAGTACTTCAACCACCTGATCTTTGCCCCGATCCTCAACAACGTGTATATGCGCGCGCTTTCCGCCGTCACCCACAAGGACTACATGACGCGTCGCTACATGTGGAAGCTTGACTACTAGGGGATAGAGCGGCCTAACAGTTCGATGTCCTCATAAGTTGCGGTGGAATAGTTCCTGTTTGGGGGCTTGAAGCCTCTATTTAGGAACTATTTCACCGCAACCGCCAAGTAATCCGCTGGGGACGGAGGAAAACGGATCACTTAGGGACTGGTCTGAGTCAGTGATCTGTTTTCCTCCGTCCCCAGCGGATCACTTTTCCGTTCGGCGATTTGTGTCTTGAAAAATGTATATAACGACTATAACGTAGTGTGAAACATATTGGAAACAACACCGAGGAGGCTGCGTTGAAGAAAAGCAATCTGGGCTATGTGCTGGTGCTGATCGCCGCGCTTATGTGGGGCACCATCGGAATCTTTGTTAACGGAATATCGGCCCTGGGTGTTTCGTCTCAGAGCATGGCGGCCTTTCGCCTGTTGGTCGGAGCGCTTATCTTGGCACCGGTCCTGATGTTTATGGGCTGCCGTCCGGGTGAGGGGTCTACCGTGGCTCAGGGTCCGCTGGCCCTGTTCAAGGCAAGCCCCAAAGAGCTCGTCCCCTGCGCGCTTGTCGGTATCGTCGGTCTGGCCGCCGCCAACACCTGCTATTACGAGTGCATGGGCGAGGTCGGCATGTCCACGGCCTCGGTGCTGCTCTACACCTCGCCGGTGTTTGGTGTCATGCTCGGCCGCGTACTTTATCGCGAGGACGTGACCCCCAACAAGCTCGTTGCCATTGTCTTTAACATCGTTGGCTGCGTGCTTGCAGTGACCAATGGCGACCTTTCCGGTTTCCATTTTTCGGTTTGGGGCGTCACGTCGGGCGTGATTGCAGGCCTTTGTGGTGCGTCGCTCGCGGTGTTTAGCCGGATAGCAACCAAGACGGTCCACCCGCTGGCTGTCACGTTTTGGGGCTTTGTTTTTGGCGGTGCGGTTATGGCGGCTATCGCGGCTCCGTGGCCGGATGTCGCCGCGGCAATGTCGCCACAGCTGCTGCTGCTGTTCCTTGGCTTTGGACTCATCCCCACAGCTGTGGCCTACATCTTATATATGCAGGGTCTGTCCATGGGGCTCGAGACATCGAAAGTTCCCGTTGTAATGTCATTCGAGACGGTCGTCACCGTACTGCTGGGCATTGGTGTCTACGCCGAGCCCGCCGGCGCGATCAAAGTCCTGGGCATCGTGCTGGTGCTCGCGTCCATCCTGATTATGAACACCGACTTCTCTAAGCTGCGCAACAGTGTGTTTGTCGGTCATGTCATTGAGAGCATGACCTTTAAGCCCAACGCGTGGTGGACGGAGAAATCGCAGGACATGGATCTGTTTAAGGAGCGCACCGGCATCGCGCTGGAGCCCACCGTGCAGGAAAGCCCCTGGTATTTCGTGCGATAGGGGATTGGCGAGGCGTCTGATCGAGTATCGCCAGGCCAGCGCTGGCCTACCCGTCCCCAACGTTTCAAGTGCGTTAAACCCGTCAACGGTCGATTTTCACCCGCGAACGGTCTTTATACTAATTAGCAATATAAGCAACGTATAAGACGTTATAATGACCATAACGAAAAGGAGGAGGCAAGATGAATCAGATCATTCTCGCATCTCATGGCGGCCTGGCCGCAGGCGCCAAAGACACGCTCGAGATGGTTCTCGGCGACGTGTCGAACGTCCACGTCGTGTCGCTTGCTCGTGACGACAAGGAGCCCATCACCAATAAGGTTGAGGCTATGATCGCCACGTTCAACGCGGACGACACCGTCTACGTGCTGACCGATATGCTCGGCAGCTCGGTCAACAACAACATGGTCGAGCTTTCCAAGAACGGCACGAAGTTCACGGTTGTCAGCGGTTTCAACATCCCGTTGGCGCTCACGCTCGCTATGAGCCCCGTCCCTGTCAAGGGTGCCGAGCTCGCGGCCCTCATCAACGAGGCCCGCACCGGTCTGACCAACCCCAACGCACCGGTCGAGGCCGCTGCGGCTCCCGCCAAGAAGGCCAAGGCGTCCCGTCACAGCTCCGGTCCCGCCAAGATCGTCCTCGCACGTCTTGACTACCGTCTGCTGCACGGCCAGGTCGTCTTTACCTGGACCACCAAGGTTCAGGCCGAGCGCATCATCGTCGTCGACAACGCTGCCGCCAACGATGACATCAAGAAGGGCGCTCTTAAGCTTGCCAAGCCCCAGGGCGTGCGCCTGAACGTCTTCACCGTCGAGCGTGCCCTCGCCAAGATGGACAAGCTCAACACCCTCGGCGAGCGCGTCATGTTCGTCTTTGGCAACACGGCCGAGATGCTGCAGTTCTGCCAGGGCTACAAGCTCGACGCCATCAACCTGGGCGCCACCGCCAACCACGACGGTGCCGATCAGGTCGGCGGCAAGGACAGCTCCGTCTTCCTCGACGCCACCCAGAAGGCCGACGTCAACCAGCTGCTCGACATGGGCATCAAGCTCTACGTCCAGCAGACCCCTACGTATCAGAGCGTCGACATCGACGCCAAGCTGTAATCAACCAGGCTTTTGCCTGACTGAAAGGAGAAGGGTATGAATACGTTCATCAGTGCGGTGCTCGTCGGCCTCGTCGGCGTGTTCTGCATGTGGGACTCCCGCCTGCTCGGTCGTCTTAACTTCGAGCAGCCCCTCGTTGGCGCTACGCTCGTCGGTCTGCTGCTGGGCGATGTGCCCACCGGCCTTGCCGTCGGTGCCGCCGTCGAGCTCGTGTCCATGGGCCTGGTGCAGGTCGGCGCCGCCGTTCCGCCCGATATGGTCCTGGGCGGCATCGTGGCCGCTGCCTTTGCGTGCCTGACCGATGCTTCTGCCGAGACCGCCATGACGATCGCCATCCCGGTCGCCGTCCTGGGTCAGCTCCTCGGCATCGTGTTCCGTTCCATCATCGCCGCCCTCACCCATGTGGCAGATAGCGCGATCGATAACGGAAAGTTCAAGACCGCCTACCGTATGCACATCTGCGCCGGCTCCGGTCTGTACGCCATCATGTACTTCCTGCCGATCTTCCTCGCCGTCTTTGTTGGCACCGACCTGGTTCAGGCCATCGTCAACATGGTTCCCGAGTGGCTGTCCACTGGTCTTAACGTTTCGACCAAGATCATGACCGCCTACGGCTTGGCCCTGCTGCTCACCATGATGATCAAGAAGGGTATGACTCCGTTCCTGTTCATCGGTTTCCTGCTCGCCGCTTACCTCAACCTGTCCGTCATCGCGGTCGCTCTGATCGGTGTGTGCCTGGCTGTCGTCTTCATGGGCTTCAAGTTCAACGGTTCCCATGCAGCCGCCGGTGTCGATTCCGACTACGATCCGCTCGAAGACGACGAAGACTAAGGAGGAACACACTATGGCAACCGCAACCAAGGACGTGTCCCTGAACAAGAAGGTCAGCCAGTTCTTCTGGCGCTCCTGGGCCATCCAGGCCTCTTGGAACTACGAGCGTCAGATGAACATGGGCTTCCTCTACGGCATGGTTCCCACGCTCGATCGCCTCTATCCGGATGAGTCCGACCCCAAGCAGCTCGCTGCTAAGAAAGAGGCTTACCACCGTCACATGGCGTTCTACAACTGCACCCCGCAGACGAGCGCTTTCATCCTGGGCCTCTCCGCCTCCATGGAGGAGGAGTACGCCAAGGATCCCGAGAACTTCGATCCCGATTCGATCAACGCGGTCAAGACCTCCCTCATGGGTCCGCTTTCCGGCATCGGTGACTCCTTCTTCCAGGGCACCATCCGCGTTATCGCCTTTGGCCTGGGCGTTCAGCTGGCTCAGCAGGGCTCCATCATGGGCCCGATCCTGGCTATGCTCATCTCCATCGTCCCCTCTGTGCTGATCACTTGGTTCGCAGCCAAGATGGGCTATCAGGGCGGCCACGAGTACCTGAGCAAGCTTCAGGGCGGCGACCTCATGGAGAAGCTCATGTATGTCTGCGGCATCGTGGGTCTTATGTCCGTGGGCGGCATGATCGCTACGCTAATCGGCGCCACCACCCCGCTGCAGTTCGCTGACGGCACCGTCGTGATCCAGGACATCCTGGACGGCATGATGCCCCAGATGATCTCCCTTGGCCTCACCGGCCTTATGTACTGGCTCATCAAGAAGAACGTCAACACCGGTTGGCTTCTCGTGATCGCCATCGTGGGCGGCATCGCCCTCTCCGCGGCCGGCATCCTGGCCTAGTCGCGACCAAGCGTCTAATCGCTTTCCCCGGGGAGCCTGCCTGACATCCCATACCCCAGGCAGGCTTCCATCCCTAAAATGCGACAATGGGACAGTCCCTTTGTCGCATCCTTAACGGGCCGGCGACTCGGTCCAAACCACGGTAACCCTGCGAGCGCCCGGCAATGTGGCGCCGCAAAAATTGAAAGGAATGTGTCAGATGTACGAGATCGACCTTAACCTCCCTAAGCAGATCGTCGCTGACGTCCTGTCCAACCACGAGATCCACAGCGTCGCTTTCGTCGGCTGCGGTGCTTCCATGTCCGACCTTTACCCCGCCAAGTACTTCCTGGCCAACAACACGGACAAGCTGAACGTTCAGATCTTCACCGCTAACGAGTTCAACTACGACACGCCCTCCTGGGTCAACGAGCACACCTTCGTGATCACCTGCTCCCTCGGTGGCTCCACGCCCGAGACCGTCGAGGCCAACAAGACCGCCAAGAAGCACAACTGCCCGGTCGTCTCCCTCACCAACAAGGCTGGCTCCGCTCTGACCGTCGACGCTGACTACGTCATCGTTCACGGCTTCCACGCCAACTTCGCTGCCAAGTGCGAGAAGCCCGGCTACGCCATCGCTCTTGCTGTCGAGATCCTTCAGCAGACCGAGGGCTATGACCACTACGAGGACATGATCACCGGCCTCACCAACGTCTTCGAGCTCTGCGAGAACGCCGCTCAGCACTGCAAGAAGCTCGCCAAGAAGTTCGCCGAGGACTTCAAGGACGACAAGATGATCTACTTCATGGCTTCCGGTGCCTCCGAGAAGATGGCTTATTCTCACGCCGCCTTCCTGTTCACCGAGATGCAGTGGATCGACGCCGCCGCCTACAACACCGGCGAGTACTTCCACGGCCCGTTCGAGGTTTCCACCGAGGGTAAGCCCTACGTCTTCTTCATGTCCGATGGCGCCACCCGTCCGATGGACGCCCGCGCCCTCACCTTCCTCGAGCGCATGGGCGCCAAGGTCGCTCTGATCGACTCCAAGGACTACGGCCTGGCTGACGCTGTGCCCGCAAGCGTCGTCACCTACTTCAACCCGCTGCTGCACCTCGCCGTTATGCGCGAGTACGGCAACCAGATCGCCGAGGCCCGTCAGCACCCGCTGACCATGCGTCGCTACATGTGGAAGCTTTCCTACTAATCACAAGTAAGTAGACCTTACGGGTTGATTGAGAGGGGATGGGGTTTGCGCCCCGTCCCCTTTTTTGCTCTGGGGAGGGCGTGTCTGTCGCGTCGCAAATCCCAGATAAAACCTACCAAAATAAACCTGTCCCTTTTTGGCAGGTGGGAGGAGATGCGTATGATCAAGGCAGTGCTGTTTGATATGGACGGCGTGCTGGTCGATACCGAGTGGTTCTACAACCGTCGTCGCGTGGCGTTTATGGAGGAGAAGGGCTTCCACTTTGATGAGATCCCCGATCTTTCGGGGTCTAACGAGCCTGCCATTTGGGAGGCGCTGGTGCCCGACGATGTTGAACTGCGCGAGCGCCTGCGCGTTGAGTACAAGCAGGTCTATAGCCCGGACCATCCCGTTCCGTATGCCGATCAGCTCAACGAGCAGACGGAGCCGGTGATGCGCGAGCTGCACGAGCGCGGCGTGAAGTGTGCCATCGCGAGCTCGTCTTATCGTGAGCTCATTGACGAGCTGGTAGAGATTGCCGGTATCGCCGATGTGCTGGACTACACCATCAGCGGTCACGAGTGCAGTGCGTTTAAGCCCGACCCCGAGATCTACCTGCGTGCCATGGAGGCGCTGGGGGTGGAGCCTGCCGAGTGCCTGGTTATCGAGGATTCGCCTTTAGGCATCGAGGCCGGCAAACGCTCCGGCGCCCGAGTCCTGGCGCTGCGTCCGCACGAGGGCGTTAACCTGGACCAGTCCGCCGCCGACGTTGTCATCGACAACCTGTCCGACATTTTGGCCGCTTTGTAGTGTCAATCCGCCGCGAGAAGCACGGGTTCAAACGTTTTTTGTGGTGGACTGGCTCAATTTGGTTTCGATTTTGATCCGTTTGGCTTCGATTCGGGCTAAGTGAGTAGACTTTTTGGCGCGGGCCGAGCACAATGCATATCTTCCTTTGTAAAACCGCAGGTCACAGGGGTGGCGGTCTTGGGTGTGCTCGGCAGATCGTAAAAAGTCTACTCACTTGTAATTTGGGCCTTTGGTCGTGGGGGTTGTTGGTCCCGCTTTGGTTGTCGAGGGAGGGTGAATTGAAGCGCCGCAGCACGCTCCATGCTACAATCGCGGGCATGCCTCACAACTAGATCTGCCTTCGAAAGGAGCCTCCGTGGCGAACGCCATCGATCAGCTCACGGACCGCGTGCTCGTGCTCGGCCGCCTTACCATCGTCCGCCGCGCCATTACTGCCGTGGCGGTCACAATTTCCGCCGTTCTCCAGACATTTCTGATCCAGGCGTTCATTCAGCCCGCCGACCTGCTTCCGAGCGGTCTCACCGGCGTCGCGGTCCTGCTCGATCGCGTTACCTCGCTCGGCGGCGTTCACATCGACATCTCGCTCGGTATGCTCGCGCTCAACATCCCCGTGGCGCTCCTATGCTGGAGCGGCATTAGCAAGCGCTTCGTCATCTTCTCGATGATGCAGGTCGTGCTCTCATCGCTGTTTCTCAACGTCTTTCACTTCGCGCCGTTTTTGGGCGACAAGATTATGCTCATCATTTTTGGCGGCGTGGTCTCGGGTCTGGGCGCTGCCATCGCGCTTAAGTCCGGCGCATCCACCGGCGGCACCGACTTTATCGCGCTGTGGGTTTCCAACCACACGGGCAAGACCATCTGGGGCGTCATCTTTGGTTTTAACTGCTTTATCCTGGCGATCTTTGGCTTTATGTTTGGTTGGGACAAGGCGGCGTACTCCATCGTGTTCCAGTTTATTTCGACCAAGACCATCGACAGCTTCTATCGTCGCTACGACCGTGTGACGCTGCAGATCACGACGCGTAAGGCAGACGAGGTCATGACCGCCTATGTTGACCATTTTCAGCATGGCATTAGCTGTGCCGAGGTCATTGGCGGATACAGCCGCGAGAAGATGTACCTGCTGCACGCCGTTGTATCGACCTACGAGAGCCAGGACATTATCAAGCTGGTGTGCGACATTGATCCCGGCGCCGTGATCAATGTGTTCCACACGCTCAACTTTGTGGGCGGCTGGTGGGGCGGCCATGTCGACGAGCCCATGCCCACGGCCGTTCCCGATCCCGACAAGCCCGCGCGCATGGCCAGCAGACAGGCGCGCCTCAGCGAGCAGGACAGCCTGCAGCAGGACGACGGCAGGTAGGGTTTTGGCATTTTGCCGGCCTGGCGCAATCCTGTCCGCTTGAGCCTCCCGAAAGCCTCGCTGCTTTCGGGAGGCTCTCGTTTGCCCAGATAAAACCTACCAAAATGAAGCTGTCGCTTTTTGGTAGGGAGGATGTATCGTTTTATCAATATGAGGTAACATGAAACTAGACGTTATATACGTATTAGTTATTTCGATATTCCGATAAGAGTGATTAGATATGCCTGCGCCCAAAAATGCACCGCTTTACCAGCAGATTTACGACGAAATCAAGGATGCGATCGAGAAAGGTGTTTATGCACCCAAGGAGCGTATTCCGTCCGAGCTTGAGCTAGCCGAGCAGTACGACGTGAGCCGCATTACGGTGCGCCGCGCCGTCGAGGAGCTGTGTTCCGATGGCTACTTGGTTAAGCAGCAGGGTCGCGGCACCTTTGTCTCCACGCCGCACATCAATCGTCAGTTCCACGCCTCGACGCTGCAGACGTTTACCGCGCTGTGTGCCGACAATGGCATGAAGGCCGGTGCGCACGTGATCGATCGCCAGATCGTTCCGGCGCGCCAAAACGAGATGGAGTTCTTTGGCCTGCAGAAGGATGCGCTGCTGCTGCATATCAAGCGCGTGCGTACGGCCGACGGCGAGCCCATCTTTGAGGAGAACATCTTTGTGCCGTTTGACGCCTACCGTGAGCTGTTGACGGCCGACCTTGAGGACAAGTCGATTTTTGCCGAGGTCGAGCGTGTTGGCGGAACTCCGATTGTGTCGGTTGGCTACCGCACGGTCGAGGCCGTTCGAGCTAACGCCGAGCAGGCGGCCGAGCTGGGCATTGCTCCGCACGATCCGCTGCTCAACCTGCGTGCCGGCTTTATCGGTCCCAATGGCGAGCCGGTCCTGATGGGTAAGCAGTACTACGTGGGATCGCGCTACGTTATGGTGATGTAAGTTACGCGGTTTTACCAAACCGCGTAACGGCTCGACGCTGCAAGCCCGCCAGAGCGGCAATCTGCCTTTCAACTTCGGCGGCATGACCAAAAGGTCAATGCCGCCTCGTTTCAAGGCACCTTGCTCGCCCTGGCGGGTTTTCGCTGACTTTGCCAACACATTGGCGTTGCCGTGGTAGTCATTGGCCTGTGTACGGGTTCAAAGTGGGAGATTATCCACGCTCGTTCCCATCGGATTACATTACCCGTCGCCGGCAGCCGGGCGACGTCGGTCCGTGTGGCGGCGTATAATCGGCGGCAGATGACTTGGACGTTAGGAAACCATGACCGATAGCATGCAGCAGATGGCGCTCGACACGCTCGGCGCCTATTTTGGCTACACCTCGTTTCGCCCGGGACAGGACCGCATGGTCGATGCGATTCTTGCCGGACGCGATGCGCTGGGTGTTATGCCCACGGGCGCCGGCAAGTCCATTTGCTACCAGGTACCCGCGCTCATGCTGCCCGGCATCACCTTTGTGGTGAGTCCGCTGCTGTCGCTTATGGAGGATCAGACCCGTGCATTGCTCGCGGCGGGTGCGCGGCCCAGTTATCTCAACTCCAGCCTTACCCCGGCCCAGCAAAACACTGTGCTCAAGCGGGCGCGCGAGGGCCGCTACCAGCTTATGTACGTGGCGCCCGAGCGCCTGCTCGAGCCGCGCTTTTTAGCCTTTGCGCAGGAGGCCGCGGCGGACGGCGGCATTGGCGTGCCGCTCGTGGCCATTGACGAGGCCCACTGCGTGAGCCAATGGGGCCAGGATTTCCGCCCCGCCTACCTGCAGATTCGCGAGTTCATCGATTCGCTTCCGCAGCGCCCCATCGTGGCGGCCTTTACCGCTACGGCGACCGAGCGTGTGCGCGCGGATATCCAGCAGATGCTCGGCCTGCAAAATCCTGCGACGGTGGTGACGGGCTTCGATCGCAAGAACCTCTACTTTGGCTGCGAGGAGATGGGCGACAAGGCCAAGGCCGCGTGGGTGCGCGACTATGTGATCGCGCATTCGAGCGAGAGCGGCATCGTGTATTGCTCGACCCGCAAGACAGTTGATGCGCTGCCGGGCGAGCTTGCCGAGGCACTGGGCCCCAGCGGCATTCGCGTTGGCCGCTACCATGCCGGCATGGGCAACGACGCCCGTCGCCAAAGCCAGCGCGCCTTTATCGACGACGATATCCAGGTGATGGTTGCCACCAACGCCTTTGGCATGGGCATCGACAAGCCCAACGTGCGCTACGTGATCCACAACAACGTGCCCGAGAGCATCGAAGCCTACTACCAGGAGGCGGGCCGCGCCGGCCGCGATGGCGACCCGGCCAGCTGCTACTTGCTGTGGAACGGCAACGATTTTCGCATGCGCCGCTTTCTGATCGACCGCGGCGATGCTGCCGATGAGGCGCTTGACGAAGAGCAGCGCGCGTGGGCGCTTCAGAACCGTTATCGCCTGCTCAGCCAGATGGAGGGCTACTGCAATACCACCGGCTGTCTGCGCGAATACATGCTGCGCTACTTTGGCGACGAGGCCGCGGCCGAGCATGCGGCTGCGGCCGGTGCGGGCAGCGCCGCCACGGACGATGCCGAGGGCTGCGGCAACTGCAGCAACTGCCTTACGCAGTTCGAGGCCGAGGACGTCACCGATATGGCCCGCGCCGCTGTGCGCTATGTGGCCAGGCGACCCATGCGCTTTGGCAAGTCGCTGATCGCCGACGTGCTCCACGGCGGCAACACCGAGCGCATTCGCCAGATGCATCTGGACGAGGACCGCGGCTACGGTGAGCTGTCGAGCGAATCGGTCGGGCGCATCAAGGACATCATCGGGCAGCTGTGCGGTCGCGGTTATTTGGCCACCTCGCAGGGGCGGTACCCGGTCGTGGGACTGGGTCCGCGTGCCGGCGAGGTCGAGGACGAGGCGTTCGCCTTTACCGTTAAGCGCCGCGCGTCCAAGCGCAAGGCCTCGGCCCGCGCCCGCCGCGCCGTCGATCTGCTGCGCGAGGAGGCCGAGCTGGACCAGCACCCGCGCGTTGGCGACGATGCCGAGCTGTTCGAGCGCCTGCGTGCTCTCCGCAAGGAGATCTCGACCGAGCTGGAGATGGCGCCGTATATGGTCTTTTCCGACAAGGCCCTGCGCGGCCTGTGCCGCCTGCGTCCGCAGACGCGCGAGGAGCTGATCCAGGTCAACGGCATTGGCGAGAAAAAAGCCGACGCCTTTGGCGAGCAGTTTATGGCGGCGATTGAAGAATTTGAGTCCGAGCATGCGCGGGATGGAGTGTAACGATGGCATTCGACGATAAAACCGACCGCACTGACGTGCCCGCCGTGCCGCTGTACCAGCAGGTCATGGACGACCTAAAGGGCGAGATCGCGCGCGGCGTGTACCCCGCCGGCTCGCGCATCCCTGCCGAGATGGAGCTCGCGAAGTCCTACGGCGTGGGGCGCATCACCGTGCGCCGTGCCATCGAGGAGCTGTCGCGCGCGGGGTATCTCAACCGCCAGCAGGGGAGGGGCACGTTTGTGTGCGCCCCCAAGCTCAAGCGCAAGATTCGCCAGAAGGGTGACGTCCAGAGCTTTACTGAGGGTTGTGCTGCCAACGACATGGTGCCGGGTGCGCGTCTGGTGTCGCGCACGGTGGTCGCGGCGACTCACGAGGATGCGGCGTTCTTTGGCGTGGAGCCCGGCTGCGAGCTTATCGTGGTCGAGCGCGTGCGCACGGCCGACGGCATCCCCGTCATGCTCGAGAACAACGCCTTTGTGCTGGCTGACCATCCCTATCTGCAGACACTTGCCGATAAGGACCTCACCGATAACTCGATCTTTGCGCTCGTTGCCGAGCATTCGGGTCGCGCGCCGCTCAAGTCCGACCCCTGCACCGTGGAGATTGCGCTTGCCGATACTCAGACGGCCCCGCTGCTGGAGGTGCCGGTCGGCGAGCCTCTCTTCTATATGGAGGCCTACTTTACCGACGCCGGCGGGCGCCCTCTACTGCTCGGCCGCCAAAAGATCGTGGGCTCGCGCTACGTCTTCGACATCTAACATACACAGATAGAACAACATAGAACAAATTTGCCGAGATGACTTCACGGGCTTTGTTACACGTGTTATAAATAGGACAACATAGAACGACAGCAGGTACGAGCCGCCGTCGCTCAAAGCCGCCCCACAAGGAGGAACATCAGGATGAACGCACATGATCTGGTTCAGGAAATCATCGAGCGCAAGGGCAAGATCGAGAACGTCTTTTGGATCGCTTGCGGCGGTTCGATGATCGATCTCATGCCGGCCAACGAGCTGCTCAAGCGTGAGGCCACCACGTTTACCTCGACGGTCTACACGGCACGCGAGTTTTGCCTGATGGCTCCCAAGAGTCTTGGCGAGAAGTCGCTCGTCATCGCCTGCAGCCACAGCGGCAACACGCAGGAGGTCGTCGACGGCTGCGAGATGGCGCTGGCCGCCGGTGCCGAGGTCATTGCCCTTACCGACTGCGAGGGCTCAAAGATCGACAACGGCAAGTGGACTACCTGGGTCTATCCGTGGGGTGAGGGCGTGTCGCAGGCCGAGGTGCCGCAGGGCATTGGCGCTCTGATCGCCGCCGAGTTGCTCGACCAGCAGGAAGGCTACGAGTCACTCGCCGACATGTATGAGGGCCTCAAGCAGATGGATGCGCTGCTGCCCGCCGCCCGTGAGAAGGTCAACGCCGAGCTGGGCGCCCGCTTTGCCGAGCTCTGCCAGCAGCACAAGTTCTTCTATATCCTGGGCTCCGGTCCCAACTTTAGCCAGACCTATGCCATGGCGATTTGCTCGCTCATGGAGATGCAGTGGCAGCACTGCTGCTACATCCACTCCGGCGAGTACTTCCACGGCCCGTTCGAAGCCACCGAGCCCGGCGTGTTCTACTTTGTGCAGCTCGGATCGGGCGAGTGCCGCCCCATGGAGGAGCGCGCTCTTGCGTTCCTCAACACGCACACCGATACCGTCATGGTGCTCGATGCGCTCGAGTACGGCGTGGGTGAAGTGCCTGCCAGCGTGCGTTCGTACCTGGAGCCGATCTTCTTCTACAACATGAGCTGCGAGCTGCGCGCCGCCCGCGGCAAGGTCTTCGACCACAGCCCCGAGGTTCGTCGCTACATGGGCATCGAGCAGTACTAGGTACCGGGAAAAGTATTCACCTTCGATTCGCAAGGTTGCGGCAGCCGGCGGCCTACTTCGCGTCGTATGCCTCGGCATCCCACCAGTCGAGCTGGGCGATGTTGTCGCGGATATGCTGGCAGCTCTTGTGGAAGCCCTCGAGCTCGTGCTCGGACAGGTCCAGCGTATAGACCTCCTCGACGCCCTCGGCGCCGATCACGCACGGCAGGGAGGTAAAGATGCCCTCCTCGCCATACTGGCCGGTCATGAGCGTGGAAGCGGAAAGCACGGCGTGCTCGTTGTGCAGCACGGCGGCGCAGACGCGCGCGGCGGAGTTGGCGACGGCGTACTCGGTGCACTGTTTGCCCTGGTAGGTCACATAGCCGCCCTTGCGCGCGAGCTCCTCGACCTCCATGTGGTCGAAGGCGTACTTGTCGGGGTTCTCGGCCTGGAGCTCGTTGAGGCTCTTGCCGGCGATGGTTGCGGCCTTAAAGGCGGCAAGCTGGCTAAAGCCGTGCTCGCCGATCATGTAGGCGTCGATGGACTTGGGGCTCACGCCGACCTTCTTGGAGATCTCGGTGCGCAGGCGGGGTCCAGGCCGCAGCCCGAGCCGATGATCTTCTTGGGATCGTAGCCGGTCAGGTGCCACAGCTCGGTGCACACGACGTCGCAGGGGTTGGAGATGCTCACGAAGATGCCGTCAAAGCCGGCGTCGACGATGCGCTTGGCAAAGGTGCGGGCGGCGTCGGTGGTAAAGAACAGCTCGCCGTCGCGGTTGCCGGCAGCCAGCGCAACCTTGCCGGCGGCGTTGACGATGACGTCACAGCAGGCCAGCTCCTCGTAGTGGTCGTAGCAGTTGACGATCTTGGTGTTGTACGGGACAAACGAAAGGGAGTCGCGCAGGTCCTGGACCTCGGACGTCACCTTGGCCTCGTTGATATCGCACAGGTACAGCTCATCGGCAATGCCCTGCATGAGCAGGCTGTTGGCGACATGTGCTCCTACGTGGCCCTGGCCGACCACACCGATCTTACGCGTCTGGTACATATATGTATCCTTTCGGCCGAGTTTTTCGCGTCGAATCATTGTAGCGTCCTGCTGCCACTTTGCTAGGCTAAAGCGCCGTAGATTTTTGGGACATGCCTTAATCTCTACTTTTGGAGTGATTTGGGCCGCTGACAGCATCGCTGGGCGATGTGCTCGCGCGGATGGGGCCGCTCGTTGTACCATAACTGCAACTGACTCGTAAGGAGCATCCATGCCCATTCGCATCCCCGACGCCCTCCCTGCCGCCGCGCAGCTCGAGAGCGAGAACATCTTTGTCATGACCGAGTACCGCGCGCTGCACCAGGACATCCGTCCGCTGCGCGTGCTCATCCTCAACCTCATGCCCACCAAGATCGCTACCGAGACGCAGATCATGCGCAAGCTCTCCAACACGCCGCTGCAGGTGGAGGTGGACCTGCTGCGCACGAAAACGCACGAGGCCACGCACGTGAGCGCCGGCCACCTGGAGACGTTCTATCGCACGTTCGACGACATCCGCGACATCCACTACGACGGCCTGATCATCACGGGCGCGCCGGTGGAGCAGATGCCGTTCGAGGAGGTCGACTACTGGCCCGAGCTCTGCCAGATCATGGATTGGTCCACCACGCACGTGCACTCCACGCTGCACATTTGTTGGGGCGCACAGGCCGGTCTGTACCATCATTACGGTATCCAGAAGTACGACCTACCGGCAAAGGCGAGTGGCGTATTTGAGCATTATCTGGTGAAGCCGCAAAGCCCGCTGGTCCGCGGCTTTGACGACCGTTTCTATGCCGTGCATTCGCGCAACACCGATGTGCGCCGCGAGGACGTGGAGGCCGAGCCGCAGCTTGAGGTTGTGGCCGTGTCTGACGAGGTTGGCCTGTACATCGTCAAGTCGACCGACAGCCGCCGCTTCTTTGTATTTGGCCACCCCGAGTACGATACCGACACGCTGCGCCTGGAGTACGAGCGCGACGTGAAGCGCGGGCTCAACCCGGAGGTGCCGGCGCATTACTTCCCGGGCGACGACCCCACCGCCGAGCCGCGCAACGTCTGGCGCAGCCAGGCTCAGCTGTTCTACACCAACTGGCTCAACTACTACGTCTACCAGACCACGCCCTACGACCTGGCCCGCGCCGGCGAGGAGCGCTAGGCCGCCGGGAGGTGCACCAGCCGTTAGGCGCTGATGATGTGGGGTAGCGGCAGGTCGTGGGCGTCGGTGGGAACGTGGTCGACGTGCTGCTCGTCAAAGGCGATGCCGATGATTTGGCATGCGGGCGAGAGCATAGGCAGGTAGCGGTCGTAACAACCGCCGCCGTAGCCCAGGCGCGCGCCGGTTTGGTCGAAGGCCACGAGCGGCACGACGATCATGTCGAGAGCTTCGGCAGGCACGATAGGGAAGCGGTCGCTGTCGATGTCCGTGGCCGCGAAGGCCCGCGTGGGGTGGGCGATAAACGGAGCCGCGGACGCATCGTCGGCGGCAACTGCCCGCATGCACATGCGCTGGCCACAAGCCACGGCGTTTGCTGCCGAGAGCATGCACGGATAGACTACGTGCCAGCCGCGCGTGGCGGCCGCAGCGGCAAACGCGGCAGGGTCTACCTCGGAACCCATCGCGGCGTAGACGGCAACGGTGCGCGGCGCCGCGGCATCCAAGCGGCCCAGCAGCTCAACCAGCCGTGCACAGATATCAGCAGACTTCGCCGCCCGCACATCCAAATCGAGAGCATCGCGCCGAGCAATCACCGCCCGCCGCAACTCAGCCTTGTCCATCCCGGCTCCCTCTCCCAAACCTACCAAAAAGGGACAGGTTTATTTTGGCAGGCTTTATCTGGGCAAACGCGATAAAGACGGCAAAACCACCACGAAGGTGCTGTCTCCTTTGTGGCGGTTTTGCTTGCTGTGGTTATGCCAGCAGGTCGACTACGTTGAAGTCGGCGTTGCTCTTGGCGATGACTTCGCGGCCGCCAAAGACGCAGGTGGGCGACTCGGCTGCGATGCGCGTCACGTCGGCGCCGAGCGAGCGCAGCTCACCGGGCGTGGCGGCGAGCATCTGGGCGCGACGCTCCTCGCGTGCGTGCGGATCGAGCCCGGCCAGGTAGGTCGTGTTGCGGCGCTTGGTGAGCGCGTACGGCTTCACCGGCGCGTCCATGCCGCTCACGCAACTCACGATAAAGCCCTCAAAGGCGGCCTCGTCGGGCTCAAAGCTGCCAAGCCATGCACCCGCGCGCTCCACGCGCTCAATCGAAGGATCGATCGCCGGGTCGCGGTAGGTGTAGAACGCCGTCTGACGCTCGCCGGCTGCGCGGAATCCGCAGCCGTACGCACCGCCCTTCACGCGAATCTCGTTCCACAGGTAGTCGTAGGAGAGCGCGTTGGCAGCCACGGCCCAAGCGCCTGTCACGTCAATGCCCAGGCGACGCGGATCGCACGCACGCGCGGCAAAGCAGATGTCGCTGGGGATGACAAAAGCCTCGTGGCGGTCGCACGGCGTCGGCACCACGAGCGCGTCGCGGCCGGCATCGGCGCCGTCGCCAGCTCCCAGTCCCAAGTCGCCCGCGGCGGCCCAGTACGCGTTAAAGTCCTCATCGCTGCCGGTAAAGCTCGCCAGGCAGCCGTCGGCCACAAAGATGCGGCCTGCCAGCTCGGCAAGCTTGGCACGCAGGCCGTCCAGGCGCTCGTCAAAGTGGTCGAGCAAATCGCGCAGGAACAGGTAGAAGTCTACGCCCGAGAGCTGCTCACGCACCACGGCCGAAGGCGAGCTGTAGCTCATCGCGCGACCGAGCGCCGCCGAGTGGCCGTTGTTGATAAAGCCCTGCTCAAGCCCAATACGAATCTGCGTGAGCACGTCGCGCACGCGGTCGGCATCGGCGTCCGCCAGCAATGTGCTCGACCACACCTCGCGCGGTAGGCTCGCCAGCGCGTCGATCTTTTCGGACAGGGCGCCGGCGCTCACCAGCAAGTAGGGGCGCACGCCGTCCACTTCGGGCTGCGTCATGACCTCGGTCGTAAAGCTCAAAAAGCCCAGTTTGCCGGCAAGTAAATTGTCGAGCTCCTCGGCCGAATGCTCGCGTGTGGGCAGCTGCTTGAGCAGGCGGCAGAGCAGCGTCACATAGGGCAGGTCCTCAAATGCGATGCAGCTCAGGTCGAAGTACTGCATGGCGTAGGCCAGGCGGTTGGTGGGGATGCCGTGGCGCAGACAGGGGATGGGCGCGGTCGTGTCCACAACGAGCGGCGGCTCGGGGCGCGCCTCGCCAATGTCGGATACGCGGAGGCGCGGCAGCGTGGCCTTGTCCTCGGGCGTGTCCTCGGCCTCCTGCGCGGCACGCAGTACGGCCGTGCGCTCGACCACGTCGGCCAGCTCGGCATCGGTCATGGCATCGCGCTTGGCAGCCAGCTTGGCAGCTTCGGCGCCCTCTGCGCCCTCGGCGGCGTCCACCGGCACCAGCTCGACCAGAGCCATGTGGTCGTTCTCCAGCACGAGCTCGCGCAACAGGTCCTCAAAGTAGCTGCCGTCCAGCTCGCCACGAAGCTCCTCGTACACCGGGCCGTACTTGAGCGCCAGCGTCGCAGCGTCATCATCGTAGAGCCAGGTGCTCAGTGCGTCGCACGCAATGGCCACGCCGTCGGCGATGCCATAGTCGCGCTGGCGCAGGTCGTACTCGTTGCTGCTGATGATGGCCTCCAGGCGCTCGCGCGGAACGCCGTGTTCGCACAGGTCGCGGCAGGCGTCCTGGAACACGCGGCGCAGCTCGCATGCCACGCCGGGCTGCGCGTTTTGCAGCATGATGAGCTCGTAGGGCTGCAGGCTCTCGGCCGCGGTGTAGCTCACCACGTTGCCGCCCAGGCCGGCGGCCAGAATGGCCTTCTTAACTGGTGCCTCGTTGGAACCCAGCAGCGCCTCGAACAGGATATCCGCCGCGATCGTGCGCTTACGGTCGAGCGCGCTGCCCAGCACAAGACCCAGGCCCACCAGGGCGTTCTCGGGCGTAGTGGCCATCTCGACGCGCTTATACTCGCAGGTCACAGGCGCCTGCACGTCCAGCGGATTGGGCGCCAGCGCGGACGGGTCCTCGCCGGCGGCAACGGCGGCGTCCATGCGGCGGCTCGCGGCACTCGACTGCGACAGATAACGCTCGTCCAAAAAGGCCAAGGCGCGGTCCACGTCCAGGTCGCCGTAGAGCGTTATATAGGAGTTGGAAGGATTGTAGTGGCGTGCGTGCGTATCCAGGAACTGCTCGTAGGTGAGCGTGGGAATCGCACGCGGGTCGCCGCCGCTCTCGTGCGCATAGGCGGTGTCGGGATAGAGCGCGGCGTTGACAGCATCGTCCAGCACGCTCATGGGATCGGACAGCGCGCCCTTCATCTCGTTGAACACCACGCCGTTATAGCGCAGGGTGCCCTCGCGCAGGCTCGCGGAGCCGCCCTCGCCATCGCCCTCGGCGTCCTCCGGCAGGTCCAGCTCGTAGTGCCAGCCCTCCTGCTCAAAAATGGTGGACTTGGTGTAGATGGCCGGGTTGAACACCGCGTCCAGATACACGTCCATCAGGTTGTACAGATCCTGCTCGTTGGTGGTGGCAACGGGGTAGATGGTCTTGTCGGGGTAGGTCATGGCGTTGAGGAACGTCTGCATGGAGCTCTTGATCAGGTCGACAAATGGCTCCTTGACGGGAAACTTGGCCGATCCGCACAGCACCGAGTGCTCAAGAATATGGAACACGCCGGTGGAATCGGCCGGCGGCGTCTTAAAGCCAATGGCGAAGGCCTTGTTTTCGTCGTCGCACGCCAGGTACAGCAGGCGAGCGCCCGATGCGGTGTGGCGCAGCACGTAGGCGTCCGAATCGAGCTCGGGCACGGTCTCGCGGCGCTCGACGGCAAAGCCGTGGCAGGTGGTGCCGGGCACCAGCAGTGCGGCGGCAGCGGCGCGCGGGTCGGTTGAGGTGGTGGGCATATGCAGTCTCCTTTGACGCCCCAGCGGGGGCGAATCGAGTCGAATCCTCGAGAGTATACCCATATGGGGCCGCGGCTCTGCGGCGAACTGACGACGATGCAGCCGGATTGGGCATAGGTCCCGCGTGCCCGCTGCATGAGCATGGATAATTGGACACTCGCCAAACGAGAGTGGATATTTGGACGGAATCTGCCGCAAAAGCCCCAAAAACCGTCCAAATATCCACTCTCGATATCCGACTGTCCGAAAATCCTCGCTCGTCCGAGACGAGGGAAATCTATCCGCGGCATTCTCCGCAGGACCGAGCGAGTGGAGCTTCAGGGCGTCATCGTTCTCGTCATTACGATTGAGGAGCTCGATCCGTCGAGCAAGCCCTGCTATGTCATAGAGCGAGGCGCCCAGGGCGGCAGCTACAAGCGCATCGATGACAAAGATGTGCCGCTTTCATCGACCGAGGTGCTCGCATTGGGGTCATACGGTCGAGCGACTCCGAGCGATCGCGACGCGGTGGCGGGTGCGGGCGCGGACGATCTCGACGAGACGCTGGTCGACCGTACGATAGATCGGGCTTTCTCGTTGACGCCCCGGGCAATGCGCGGTGCGCCGGACAAACAAACGAAGCTGGAGCGCCTAAATATCCTTGATTCCCAGGGCAATGTCACCAAGGCTGGACTCCTAGTTGTGGGCACCTACCCTCAGCAGTTCTATCCCAAGCTCTTCATTGACGTGGCTGTCCATGCGGGAACTCAGAAGGGCATGGCGGGGTCGCTGAGGTTCATGGACCGCGCAATCTGTGAGGGAACGTTGGGCGAGATGATCTCGGATGCCGTCGCAGCCGTCGCCAAGAATTTGCGGCGAACCTCGACCGTCCAAGGCGTCTCGCGTGTCGACTCGCTTGAGATTCCCGAGGAGGTTCTGCGCGAGGCAATCGCCAACGCCGTAATCCATCGAGAATACGGGGATCGGTTCTGTGGACAATCGATTGCCGTCGACGTCTTTGACGATCGTGTCGAGGTGACGAATCCTGGCGGCCTTTACGGGGGAAAGACTCGCGAGAACTTGTTTGACGGCAGCTCCCGATGCCGTAACGCGACGCTTGTGAAGCTCATGTCGATTGTCCCGCTGCCGGATGGCGCAGGTTCGCCGGCTGAGGGCAATGGCTCGGGCATCCCGATGATGATCGATGCCATGCGCGCGCATGGTCTGGCCGAGCCCCTGTTCTGCCCGGGATTCGATCGGTTCAAGGTCGTACTTTACCGTTCAAAGATCGAGCCGGCCGATCATGGCGGGGGCTTAATTGTGACGGCACTCAAACACTACGGCGAGCTGGGGACGCGCGAGCTGGCAGAGCGCACAGGGCTCACAATTTCCCAGGTTAGGTCGCGCGTCAACGCGCTCATTGCTCAAGGCGAGCTTGAGCCCACGGCGCCGGCGACGAGCCGCAACCGCAAGTATCGACTGTCGGAGCGCGTGGGATAGATGCGTTAGTGGACGAGGCGACCCAATAATCGACCCTCGATTGGCGTCCATTAAGGTAAAGCGGTTGTTGCCCAGTCGACGGTGATGCTAAAGACTCGGCTTACGCCGGCATGGCCCCGAACCCGTCTATCAAGAACAGCCTAAGAACCAGCTTGATGACATTTCCCGGTTTGACTTCAGCCGCGTCAAAGACGTGGCGCTCGGCGAGCTCGCTGCAGTATGCATAGATGTCGCGGATAAGGTCCGCGCCCGAAAGCGTAAACATGTAGCCTGCGTCCGAAAGCGCATTGGGCGCGGCGGGCAACTTGGTCATGCGACAAAAGGTCAACAGGTCGGGCGCCATAGCGTCCTGGTAGCCAAGATGGCTGCCGTCTTCTTGTGCGACGAGTTCCAGCTGGCGTACTCGATTCAGCGCCGCTGCCAACACAAAGCTCGGTGTGGGAGCATTGACGTCCTCCGTGCTCGCCACAAGCCTGCCTGCTGCCTGCGTGACAAGCCAGGCGACCTCGCGCTGGCAGCGTACGGCCTTGCGCGTCACCGGCTTGATGGACGAAGAAGAAACGCTCCCCTTAGGCGGATTCGAAACAGCCACAAGAACCTCCCATGAACGACCCGGCCCAACAAGCCCGGATGAAACACGTGCTACATCAGTATACAGGGGAGTGGGGTGGCGGGGCACGAGCGCGCCAGCGGCAAACCGAGAGCATCAACGACGTGCCGATCACGGAATGAGATCTCGTAATAATTGGCTCTCGGTCATATTATTGAGGGGCATGACTCGCGTTCGTATGGTTGTAGGTGCTGGCGATGAACGACTTTGACCTTGCTGTTCCGTTGATGGATGGACCAAGCTATGACCGTGCCTGCAGTCTTGTGCCTTCTGAATACGTTGAGGCATGGGAGTGGTTTCTGGGTGAGGAGCAGCGCGGCGGCGTTTGGACCAGCCTTCCGCACCACACCAAGGAAGATAGCCCTCAGTATCAGTATCGTTTGAGAATTGGCTCGGACTTCTTTCCCGTAACGCGGGATTCAGGGATCTTCTGGCCGGGCCAGGATCGGGTGAAGCAAGATCCCAATAAGATCTTTGCGCTTTCGGTCCATAACTCTAAAAAGAGCTTCTACACCGATGTGCCTCCGCTCTATTTGGACGATGGTACGTGGGTCATTAAGTACTCGGTTCAAGCGCCGGGTACCGTTGGTTTTCGAGACCAGAATTACAACCGTAAAATGCTCAACTGCATGGAATGTGGCGTTCCAGTCGGAGTCATATTTGCAACCGAGGTGGGCTACAAGGTGCTCGGCCTTGCATTTGTTGAACGGTTCGAGCCCGAAAACGGATGGTTTGTTCTGCACGGTCCTGTTCATAAAGGCGGACCGGACCCTCGTTTTGCGCCCGACATGAGCTATCTGAAGCACATGCCCGTCGATATTGAGTTTGCCGGACAGGGTACGACCGACGACGAAAAGGTCCGCTATGCGTTAAGGCGCGAGCGATTGGGGCAGCAATGGTTCCGCAAGCAGCTCGTTGCCGCCTATGATGGCCGTTGCGCGGTGTCGGACTGCGGCGTCAGCGAAGCTCTGGAGGCTGCACATATCGAGAATTACTCGGGACCCAAATCGCAGGTTGCCAGCAACGGCATTCTGCTTCGGCGCGATCTTCATTCCCTATTTGATGCTCACCTGATTTCGTTTGAGCCTGTTTGCGGCGAATATCGGCTGTGCGGATCGTACCTGCTGGATAAGACCGACTACGTTTCCTTTGCGGGTGCGACGCTAAGGCAGCCGAATGAGCGTCAGTGGCGACCCAATACGGTGTTTCTTGAGGCCCATCGCATTGAGTTCGATCGCTCGGAAAAGAAGCGTGAAAAGGCGGGGCTTCTGCCGTATTAGCGTATTTGGCTTTGGCATTCTTTGACGATCGTGTTGTTTGATCGGATCGCGTGGCGATGCAATCTCGCGCACGCCTGCCGGCGCATGCTCTTCCTGTTTTGTATAGCGAGAGGGGAGCGCGTATGAGCTGGCGAGGCGATATTGCGATGGGGAAGTACGGAAAACTGCCGTGTGCCCTTATAGACAACAATATGTTTCCGAGCGTAGAGGTTGATTGCGGGTCGTTTGTCGTCACCTGCCCTTGCTGCGGCTCGCAAATACCGTGTCTCGACATTCGGTTCATCGATGCGCGTGACAGACTCAGCGACGAAGTGAGAAAACAGACAGGCGTTCATATGCCGGTGTATCCGGAGAAATGCCCTGTTTGTGGCCTCGATATCGTGTATGACGCCGGCGACGAGGGATAGGTGATGCGGAGGAGCTGGCTGTGAAGGCATCTCCGTCCCTACAAATAAATCCCCTCACCGAGTTGCTTGTGGAACTCGGTGTGATGGTCGCGTGCCCAGGTAAAGAGTGCCTGGTCAAAGTCGGTACGCGCGGCCGGGACGCCAAAGACGCCGGCGACTTCGACGCGCACAAACTCCAGTGCCGGCAGCTTGTTGATGGCAGTGAGGGCAAACGGGGACGTTGGTTCTTCGAACAAATAGCGGCTGCCTTGCAGCGCGTCGCAACTGGTGCACGTGTTGCCGAGCGACGGGGCTTTGGAGGCTCGCGCGCCTACGGGCTTGTAGCCGCAGCGCTTATGAAGGTAGTCGCGGATCTCGCCCGGCACGCAGCCAAGAGCGGGCACGATGGCGAGTGCGTTGGCGTTGGCCGTGTCGATGGCAATGTGCCCGGCTTCGTTGGGCGCGTGCGCGATGACGACGCTCTCGTCGCTATCGGTTCGATAGGGAATGCCGAAGGCCGCGACCGAGGTCTCTTTGTGACACTTCCAGCACTCGCGCTTGCCCAGTACTAGATATATATACGGCGCTGAGGGGTCGGATCGGTCAACACCGGGCAGCCACTCGGCAAAGGGCTCGGGGTTGACGCCGCTGGGTACATACCAGATCTTCTTGGTCCGGTCCCATTTGGCGCCCAGCGCCTTGGCTTCTTCTTTGTGCGAAAAGGGGACATCGAGCTCGGTGCGCATGGCGGCTCCTTGGTGCTGCAGGTGCAAGTGGCTCAAGGATACCGCAGGGTGTGGACGCTGTGGCGTTTTGCTGAGAAGTTGCGGTGCGGACTGATTGGTTATGCCGATGGATAGATCGGCAAGTAGATGGTCGGCTTTTGGCCAGTTGGGTGGTTGGAGCAGCTTGCGGCGCAGTTTTGTGCCTGGCTATTGTTTATGTTGGGGTATTGAATTTGTTTGGCTGCCATTCGTCGGGTGAATTGATGTTACGTTGCGATGACGGTTGGAGCTGCCAGCTGATTTGGCGACATAAAACAAAACAGCCCAGAGGGCATAGCCTCTGAGCTGCGAACATTTGGTGGGCGTTAGAAGATTTGAACTTCTGACCTCTTCCGTGTCAGGGAAGCGCTCTCCCCCTGAGCTAAACGCCCGATCAAGGGTGCGCAAGCGCGCAAGGGATAATATAACGGAGCCTGAACTCGGTGGCAAGAACATTTTTAAAAATCGCTTACATTGTGGAATTCGGGGGCTTTGTCATATCCATTTCAAAAGAGCCTGCTGCCGCGATTTGGCTGTCGCATAATGCAAAGCCTTTGCAGTATCGAGCTATGGAAAGACGCCTGCGGAATTGTCCTACCGATAAGCGGACAAGCCTCCAGCTGGTGCCTTCGCCGTGGTAAGGTAAGCCGAATTGTTTCCAGGCTGTTTCGGGGGAGTGGAATGAGCAAAGAGTGTGTCGAGCAGGTCGAAGGCGCAGGGGCTTCGGTGCCGATGACCGATATATCGAACATTGATGTGCCCGAGGGCACCGACGAGCTCAGCCGCAACACCCGTCGCGCATGGCGCGACCGCTTGAACAGCGCTTCGACGCGCAAGATGATCACGGGCGTCTTGGCTACGCTGGTGGGCGGTTCGTTTTGGGGCTTCTCGGGCACCAGCGCGAGCTTTCTGTTCGATACCTACCACGTCGACACCTTGTGGCTTATGAGCGTGCGTCAGATTCTCGCCGGTCTACTCTTTATGGCCGTGGTTGTTACGCGCGACCGCGAGCGCCTGATTAAGCTCTGGACCACACCCGCCGATCGCAAGCAGCTGCTGCTCTTTACCGCCTTTGGCCTGCTGTTCAACCAGTTTTGCTATCTTTCGGCCGTGCGCCTGACGAACGCCGGAACCGCGACAGTGCTCCAGTGCCTGCAGCTCGTTATCATCATGGGCTACACCTGCGCGATCGATCGCCGCATGCCGCGTACTCGCGAAGTCATCGGCATTGGCCTGGCTCTGGGTGGAACCTTTTTAATCGCCACCGGCGGCGACCCCACCAGCCTGAATATCTCGCCGCTTGGCCTGGCAGCAGGTCTTATGTGTGCGGTCAGCGCCGCGTGTATGGCGGTGATTCCCGCCAAGATCCTGCCCGAATACGGCAGCCCCATCGTCACGGGCTCGGCAATGCTCACGGCGGGCGTGATCTCATGTGTCTTCGTGCAGCCCTGGGCGCATATGCCGGCACTCGACGCTGCCGGCGTCGAGGCGCTCGCGGTGTTCGTGGTTATCGGCTCGTTTTTTGCTTACATGCTCTATATGCAGGGCGTTAAGGACATCGGCTCGGTGCGTGCGAGCCTCATTGGAACTGTGGAGCCGGTTTCGGCGACCATCACCAGCGCCGTTATGCTGGGCACGGTGTTTTTGCCGACCGACCTTATCGGCTTTGCCATGATCATCGTGATGATGTTCCTCACGGTGTAGCTGGCGCCGCCGCCAAGACGGAAAAGGTGCTGTGCCGCATTTTCGCCAATTGATGTCCGTGTCTGGAGTTTAGCTGTCGATGCTCAAAATGCCATAAACTAGTAACGTTATGGACTTTTTCATTGCGACTCAATTGCGAGGATTTCTTTATGGCTGGTAATCACTTTAAGGGCAGCGATAGCGGCCGTCCTGCAGTTCCGCCGCGTCCGAACGGGGCTGGTAAGGCCGGCACGCCGGGCGGCGCTGGACAGGGCAGCTCCGGTAAGCGCGTGTCCCCGGGCGAGACGGCGATGTTTACCGCTCTGTACGAGCAGTCTCAAAAGGCAAAAAAGACCGGCCGTGCAAGAGGGAATGTCTTTGCGGGCGGTGCAACCTCCGCGTCGCAGCCGAGCGGGGCTCCTTCGGTACCTGCGAACAACGCAGGTGCTGCCAACGCCGCGAATGCCGCCGGCAACGTTAATGCCGGCAAGGCCGACAACAATACTCCCTCTGCCGGTGGCGCGGGGCTTACGGGTAACCTTGGCACGATTTACACCGGCGCCTCCGAGACTGGCACGTTCGCCCGCCTGGATGATAGCGGTACCGAGTTTGCGGGCTCGGGTTCCAAGGAAGATTATTACGATTTTGGCTTGAACTACGGTAGCGACGCTTCGTCGAGTTCGACCTCTGACGGTCTGGTCCGTCATCGCCATCGCAAGGGCGAGGGCAAGAAGCGTCACACTGGCGCCATTATTGCCGCTGTAGTCGCGGTGCTTCTCGTTGCGCTTGGCGCAAGCGGCTTTATGCTGCTTAACTCGGCAAAGACCGTAAAGAGCGAAGCGAAGGAGGCTGTCGAGATCGTCGGTGGCCTTAAGGACAAGGTCACGTCGGGCGATTTTTCGACGCTGCCTGACGACGCGAAGAAGATCGATGAGCTCTGTAACAGCATGAAGGCGAAGACCTCGAGCCCGCTGTGGGCGGCGGCTTCGTTTATCCCGGTGTATGGCAGCGATATCAATGCGGCCCGCACCATGATTGACGCCCTGTCCGATGTCTCGAGCAATGCGCTGGTTCCCATGGCCGACAACCTCTCGCAGGCTACGCCCGGCAAGCTGTTCCAGGACGGCATGATTAACGTGTCCGCGCTACAGGCGGTCGCCGATTCGCTTTCCAATAGCTCGAAGGTGTTCAAGAGCGCCAACGAGAAGGTCCAGGGCATTGGCGATACTCATATTTCCCAGGTGACCGAGCTGGTCGATAAGGCCAAGGACGGCTTTGCCACCCTCAACGGCGCGGTTGACGCGGCGGAGAAGGTCGCCCCCGTCCTTCCCCAGATGCTTGGCGCCAACGGCCAGACGCGTCATTATCTTGTGCTCGCGATGGGTAATGTCGAGATCCGCGCCTGCGGCGGTTTCCCCGGTTCTCGCGGCGTGATGTCGGTGACTGACGGTAAGCTCGAACTGGGCGATTTTGTCAAAGTCGACTTGATGAAAGAGCCTTTGAGCCCGCTTCCCATCACCGATGAAGAGGCAAACTTGTTCACGACCGGATGGGGCCTGACCGGATTCAACACGCTCGGATACACGATGGGCGACGTTACGATGACGCCTGATTATCCGCGTGCGGCTCAGCTTGTCAGCGATATGCAGAAGGCCATTGTCGGAGATGACATCGACGGCGTATTTGCAGTCGATCCGGTATTTTTGCAGTATATGCTCGGCGTTGTAGGTGGCACACAGCTTCCTGACGGCACCGTCGTTGATGGAAGCAACGCTGCAAAGGTGCTGCTGCACGATATTTATTGGAATTACCCGGTAGAGGAACAGGACGCCATTTTTGCGGCGGTTGCCGGATCAGCTTTTAACAAGATCGTGGACGAACTGGGCTCCAGCGATATTACTAAGATTGCTGCCGCCATCGAAAAGGGTGCTTCCGAGGGTCGCATCCTCATGTATTCGAGAAACGATGACGAGGAAAAGGCCGCGAAGGCTCTTGGAATATCGGGCGCCCTCCAAACCGATACGTCGGAGGCTCCGATCTTGGGCGTCTATGTGAACAACTACAGCTATTCAAAGATGGATTGGTTCCTCGATAAGCGAGTCACCATCGATTCTTCGGTTGAAAATGCCGATGGCTCGACGACGTATCGAGTGACCACCTCGCTCAAGAACACGATGACCCCTCAGGAGAAGGCCGAGATGCCTGGTTATTTCCAGGGCCATAACGGCATTAGCCAGGATATTGATGATGAGGTGCTGAGGCTTTATCTCTATGCTCCTGCGGGAGGCAGCATTTCGGATATTAAGACTTCGGGCTCCGGTTCTATCGAGATGAACGAAGCGACGCACGATGGCTTGAAGGTTGCATGGGGCGGTGTCCACATGCTTCTTGGACAAGACATAAAGGTCGAGTACACGGTCACGACTTCGAAGGACTCTGGGCACAAAGAGCTTAAGGTTCGTACCACGCCAACCGCTCAAACGTTCGAACAGGATAAGTAAGATATGAAGTACTTTGGCACCGACGGCTTTCGCGGTGAGGCCAACGTTGGGCTGACGGTAGAGCACGCTTATAAGATTGGCCGTTTTGTGGGCTGGTATTACGGCGCCAACCGCAGTGCTAAGGCGCGCGTGATCGTGGGCAAGGACACACGTCGCTCGAGTTATATGTTTGAGGCGGCGCTGGTGAGCGGCCTGGTCGCGAGCGGTGCGGACGCCTATATGCTGCACGTGATCCCCACGCCAGGCGTAGCGCATCAGACTGTGGAAGGCTGCTTCGATTGCGGCATCATGATCAGCGCGAGCCACAACCCGTTTTGCGATAACGGCATTAAGCTCGTCAACAGCGACGGCTTTAAGATGGACGAGGACGTGCTGGAGCTCATCGAGGACTACATCGATGGCAAGAGCGAGGTGCCGCTGGCCACGGGCAACCACATCGGCGCCACGGTGGACTACATGCAGGGTCGCAACCGCTACATTGCTTCGCTCATTGCAAGTGCGAACTTTTCGCTGCAGGGCGTCAAGATCGGTATCGACTGCGCCAACGGCTCGGCTTCCTCGGTGGCCAAGCCGGTGTTTGACGCGCTCGGTGCCGACGTGCGCGTGATCAATGCCGCGCCCGATGGCTTTAACATCAACGTCGACTGCGGCTCCACGCATATGGAGCGCCTGCAGCGCCACGTGGTGGAGCAGGGCCTGGATGTGGGTTTTGCCTATGACGGCGATGCCGACCGCTGCCTGGCCGTGGATGAGCGCGGTCGCGTGGTAGACGGCGACCAGATCCTGTACGTGTGCGGCGTGTATCTGAACAAGCACGGGCGACTCTCGGGCGGTACCGTGGTGCCGACGATCGCCAGCAACTTTGGTCTGGTCAAGTCGCTGGAGCTTGCCGGACTGAGCGCCGTGACCAGCGGCGTGGGCGACCGTCACGTGTATGCCAAGATGCGCGAGGGCGGCTACAGCCTGGGCGGCGAGCAGACGGGCCATACGATCTTTGGCGATATCGAGCGCACGGGCGACGGCATTATGACCTCGCTGCGCGTGATGGAAGTGATTCGTGCCGAGCGCGAGACGCTCTCGCAGCTCACGGCTCCGTGCAAGCTGCTGCCGCAGGCGCAGGTTGCCGTGCGCGTAGCGGATAAGGACGCCGCGCTCGAGAACATGGGCGTGCAGGCCGCCATCGCCGAGGCCGAGACTGCGCTGGCAGGCGAGGGCCGCGTGCTCGTGCGCAAGAGCGGAACCGAGTCGGTTATCCGCGTGCTGGCCGAGGCGCCCGACCAAGCATCCGCCGATGCTGCCATGAAGCGCATCGCCAACGCGCTCGAGGCTTTATAGCTACGCGGTTTTACCAAACCGCGTAGCTGCTCGACGCTGCAAACGGCCCCAAGCGGCAATCTGACGCTCAATTTCAAGGGCGCGACCAGAAGGTCAGCGCCCTTTCATTTCACGTCACCTTGCTCGCTTGGGGCCGTTTTCGCTGACGTTGCCAGGACATCGGCGTCAACATGGTTGGCGTTGGCGATGGCGTGCTGGTCAATCCTTACAGCTCGTAGAGCGCGGTGAACTTGTCCTGCAGGTAGCTGCAGTAGTAGCGGGCATCGAACGCCATGCCGCACGCGCCCTTGATGAGCTCCGGCGCGTCCTTGGCGCGGCCCCACTGCCAAATGTGCTCGCCCAGCCAGGCGCGGACGGGTGTCAGGTCGCCGCTCGCGCAGGCGCCGGTAAGGTCGACGCCGTCGCGGCACATGGCCGGCACAAACATGGCGTCGTAGGCGCTGCCCAGCGCATAGGTGGGGAAGTAGCCAAACGAGCCGCCGCTCCAGTGCGTATCCTGCAGGCAACCACGCGTGTCGTCGGGAACCGGAATGCCCAGGTACTCATCCATGAAGCGGTTCCAAAGCGCGGGGATGTCCTTGGCCGTGGCCTCGCCGGCAAACAGCATGCGCTCGATCTGGTAGCGCACCATAACGTGCAGCGGATAGGTGAGCTCGTCGGCCTCGGTGCGGATCAGCGAAGGCTGCGCGATGTTCACGGCGTGGTAGAGCGTGTCCTCGTCGACGTCGCCGTAGACCTCGGGTGCGTGGCGGCGCAGTACCTCGAGCAGCGGTCCCATAAAGGCGCGGCTGCGACCCACGGTGTTCTCGAAAAAGCGGCTCTGGCTCTCGTGGATGCCCATGGAGGTGCCACCCTCCAGGCACGTGCGCGCATAGGCGGGGTTCACGCCCAGCTCATACATGGCGTGACCTGCCTCGTGGATGATGCTGAAGACGTTGGAGATACAGTCGTTCTCGTAGATGTGCGTCGCGATGCGTGCATCGCCCACGGCAAAGCCCTCGCTAAACGGATGCTCGGTAAAGGCAAGCGTGGTGTCGTCCAGGTCTAGGCCGACGAGCTTCATAAGGTCAAAGCTCATGGCGCGCTGGGCGGCCTCGGGCACGCGGGCATGCAAAAAGTCGGCAGCGGGCTGCTGGCCGCGCTCGCCGATGGCGTGCACGAGCGGCACGACCGTGGCCTTAACCTCCTCGCAAAACGCGTCGAAGCTCTTGGCAGAAAGGCCGCGCTCGTACTGGTCGAGCCAAACGTCGTATGGGTCGCGCTTGGGGTCCATGAGCTCGGCCTGATGCTTAAGCTGGGCGACGATTCTATCCACATAGGGCTCAAAGCTCGCCCAGTCATTGGCCGCCTTGGCCTTGTGCCACACGGCGTCGGCCTCGCAGGTGAGCCTGGTCCAGGCTTCGGCCTCCTCGGTAGGAATAACGCTTGCCTCGCGCTGGTCGCGGCCGAGCACGCGGATCTCGTCGAGCAGCTGCGGGTCGTCGATCTTGCCGCCTGCAACCGTCTCGCGCGCTAACGAGCGTACGAGCTCAACGGACTTCTCGCTGGTCAGTAGCTTGTGATGCTCGCCGGCAAGGGTTCCCATGGCGTCGGCGCGCGCTGCGGCGCCGTTGGCAGGAGCAATCGTCGCTCCATCGAACTCGGCAATCTTGAGCAGGTACTCGCGAGTCCACAGCTTGCCCTCGAGTTTGCGGAACTTTTTGACGGCCTTGTCGACTTTAGCGGCCTTGACGCTCTTGGCAGCCTTTGCCACGGCGGCCTTGGCCTTCTTATCGAGTTTCTTTCCCATACCGCATCCTTAATCTCGCAGGCCGAGCGCCGCAGGCGGGTGCACGGCCAGTTTGCACAGCTACCTGCCTTGTACCCAGCGCGAACAAAACGGAACGCGGCGATGCGCTCGCGAAATGTGTTATCCTATAGCCCAATGCGTTGACGGAGAGGGTTTTGCCCGCCGTGTCGCCGGCAAGAGAGGGAAGGTCATGGGCTGCAAGCCTTCCTGCGGTGGCAAGGGCCAAGCGTTCACTCCCGAGCAGCGACCTCAACGGGCGCGCGGCCAGCGGCGGCGATGTCCCCAGTAGGGAAGCCGTGAGCCTCGCGACAAGGGGCAAAGAGTGGGCGCGGCGGGCCAGACATCCGTCGGGTCAAACAAGGTGGTACCGCGGAATTCAACCGTCCTTGGGCAATGCACATGCCCGAGGACGGTTTTTTGTTACCGAACCGGGCCGCGCATCCGCAGCATCGGGCGGCGTCAGCCGTCCCGGAGCACGGATGCGCGAGAGATGAAAGGGAAGACATGAGTCTGATTGATGATCTGGTCAAACTCGAGGAAGAGGCCAAGGAGCTCGTCGCCGGCGCCGACGACGCCGCCAAGCTCGAGGCCGCGCGCGTTGAGCTGCTCGGCCGCAAGGGCCGTATCACCGGCCTGATGCGCATGATGGGCAAGCTCGCCCCCGAGGATCGTCCCATGATGGGCAAACGCGCCAACGAGATGCGCCAGCTGATCGAGGGCATGCTCGACGAGCGTACCACCGAGATGAAGGCCGCTGCCCTCAAACACGCACTCGAGCACGAGGCCGTCGACATCACGCTGCCGGGCATCCGTCCGCAGATCGGTCACCAGCACCTGATCAAGCAGATCATCGAGGAGGCCGAGGATATCTTCTGCGGTATCGGCTACACCGTCGAGTCCGGCCCCATGGTCGATACCTCCTACTACAACTTCACCGCGCTCAACGCGCCCATGGATCACCCGAGCCGCTCGGCTCGCGACACGTTCTATGTGGTCGACAACAACCCCGGCAGCGTCGCGCATCCCGAGGCTCACGCTCACGGCGAGTCCGACGTACTGCTGCGCACCCAGACCTCGGGCGTGCAGATCCACACCATGGAGTCGCAGAAGCCGCCCATCTACATGATCTGCCCGGGCACCGTCTACCGTCCCGACACGGCCGACGCCTGCCACCTGCCGCAGTTCAACCAGATTGAGGGCCTGGTCGTCGACGAGGGCATCACCTTTGGCGATCTTAAGGGCACGCTCGACCACTTTGTTAAGTGCATGTTTGGCGAGGACCGCAAGACGCGCTACCGCCCGCATTTCTTCCCCTTCACCGAGCCTTCTTGCGAGGTGGACGTGAGCTGCCACGTCTGCGGCGGCAAGGGCTGCAACTTCTGCAAGCACAGCGGATGGATCGAGATCCTGGGCTGCGGCATGGTCGACCCCAACGTCCTGATCAACTGCGGCATCGACCCCGAGAAGTACACCGGCTTCGCCTTTGGTATTGGCGCCGAGCGCGTCGCGGCACTGCGCTACGACCTGCCCGACCTGCGCACGTTGATGACTGGTGACATGAGGTTCTTGAACCAGTTCTAGAACGCTTTCTTCTTAGTTGCAGTTTCCGGCTCAAAGCCGCATTTATGAAAGGAGACCAGTTAGATGCGTGTTTCTTACGACTGGCTCAAGACCATGATCGATATTCCGGAGGATCCCAAGACCCTTTCGGACGAATATATTCGTACCGGCACCGAGGTCGAGGCGATTGACACCGTGGGAGAATCCCTCGACCACGTGGTGACTGCCAAGGTGCTCACTAAGACCCCTCACCCCGATAGCGACCACATGTATGTGTGCTCGGTCGACGTGGGTGACAAGAACCTCGACGCCGACGGCAACCCCGCTCCGCTGCAGATCGTCTGCGGCGCGCAGAACTTCGAGGCCGGCGACCACATCGTCACGGCCATGATCGGCGCCGTGCTTCCCGGCGACGTCAAGATCAAGAAGAGCAAACTTCGCGGCGTCGTGTCCATGGGCATGAACTGCTCCGCGCGCGAGCTCGGCCTGGGTGGCGACCACTCCGGCATTATGATCCTGCCCGAGGATACGCCCTGCGGCATGCCGTTTGCCGAGTACGTGGGCTCGAGCGACACCGTGCTCGACTGCGAGATCACGCCCAACCGCCCCGACTGCCTGTCCATGATCGGCATGGCTCGCGAGACCGGCGCCATCTTCGCCCGTGATTTCCACGTCGAGCTGCCCGCCATCAAGGCCGAGACCGGCCGCGCGACCGACGACGAGCTTTCCGTCGAGATTGCCGACGAGGGCCTGTGCGACCGCTACGTTGCCCGCATCGTGCGCAACGTCAAGGTCGGCCCGTCGCCCGACTGGATGGTCAAGCGCCTTAACGCCCTGGGCGTGCGCCCGCACAACAACATCGTCGACATCACCAACTATGTGATGATGCTCACCGGTCAGCCGCTGCACGCCTTTGACCTGGACACCTTTGCCGCGCGCGATGGCCACCGTCGTGTGGTGGTTCGCGCCGCCCAGCAGGACGAGAAGTTCACGACGCTCGACGGCGAGGAGCGCGTGCTCGACGCCGGCATGGGCCTCATTACCGACGGCGAGCGTCCCGTGGCGCTGGCCGGTGTCATGGGCGGCATGGATTCCGAGATCGAGGACGATACCGTTGACGTGATGGTCGAGAGCGCCTGCTTCAACGCCGGCCGCACCTCGCACACCAGCCGTGACCTATCGCTGATTTCCGACGCCTCCATCCGCTTTGAGCGCCAGGTCGACGAGACCGGCTGCGTGGACGTCGCCAATGTGACGTGCGCGCTCATCGAGGAGATCGCCGGCGGCGAGGTCGCCCCCGGCTATGTGGACGTGTTCCCCGCGCCCAAGACCATCGATAGCATTAAGCTGCGTTTGGCCCGCGTGCACGCCATCTGCGGCGCCGACATCGAGCCCGACTTTATCGAGCGCTCGCTTACCCGCCTGGGCTGCACCGTCGAGCGCGACGGTGAGGACTTTATGGTCACGCCGCCGAGCTTCCGTCCCGACCTGCCGCGCGAGATCGATCTGATCGAGGAGGTCCTGCGCTTATGGGGCATGGGTCGCGTCACGGCGACCATTCCGGCTGCCAAGAACCATATCGGCGGTCTGACGCGCGAGCAGAAGCTTACCCGTAAGGTCGGCGAGATCCTGCGCGCCTGCGGCCTCAACGAGACCACGACTTTTGGCTTTGCTGCCCCGGGCGACCTGGAGAAGATCGGCATGTCCACCGAAGGCCGCGGCTGCCCCGTGGTGCTCATGAACCCGTTGGTCGCCGAGCAGACCGAGATGCGCCGCTCGTTGCTGCCGGGCCTGCTGCAGTCCGTGGCCTACAACGAGGCGCACGGTACGCCCAACGTGCACCTGTACGAGGTCGGCAGTCTGTTCCACGGTCGCGAGAATGCCAGCCTGCCCAAGGAGACCAAGTCCGTCGCGGGCGTGCTCTCGGGTCAGTGGAGCGAGCAGTCTTGGAGCATGAAGTACCGCAAGCTGCGTTTCTTCTTTGGCAAGGGCATCGTCGAGGAGCTGCTCGCCCAGCTGCGCATTGAGAAGGTTCGCTTCCGTCCCGTCGAGGGCGAGAGCTATGCCTTCCTGCAGCCGGGTCGTGCTGCCGAGGTGCTCTCGGGCGGTACCGTGCTGGGCTGGGTTGGCGAGATCCACCCCGAGGCTCGCGAGGCTATGGGCAT
>CABUOF010000012.1 GCA_902493125.1 uncultured Collinsella sp.
CCGCAGCGCCCGCGGCAGCGGCGGCCTTTTCGGCCGCGGCCTTGCGCGCCTTGGCCTCGGCGGCGGCACGGACCTTCATGGCTTTCTCGCGCGCGGCCTTCACCTCGGGCGTGATAACGCTCATGGGCTCGGCGGTCGAAACCTGGTAGAAAAAGCCCTTAAAGTCGATCTGCATGTCGGTGATGGCAAGACCAAACAGGTCGTGGACCTCATTTTCAAACGGGAACACCGCCGGATAATACGAGCTGATGGACGGAATCTCCTGGTACTGGTCGATGCCCTCAACCACCAGGTTCTCGATCGCATAGCTGCCGTCCTGCGCAATATGCTCCTGAGCAGCACGAACGTTGATAAACGTATAGACCAAGCGATACGAGCCGTCGTCGACGTTGCGTTCAGCGTGCATTTGCACAAAGCGCGCGCCGACGCCCTTAAGCGCCTGGACATGCGACAGGAGCTCTTCGATCCCGACGGTGGTATAGATTGCCTTTTGCATTACTCGGCCTCCCTTGCAGCGGCGGTCGCGTCGCCGGCCTCCGCAGCAGCCACAAACCCGTCCTCGCCCAGCTCAACGCCACCGTCCCAGGTTGCGGCGCCGCCCACGGTAAGCGGGTCGCCGCCGGCGCGCATCACGGCCTCCTTCTGGTCCAGGATGCCACACGCCTCCACGATGGCATCGATCACCGTCTCGGGGCGAATGGCGCACCCGGGCGCGTACACGTCCACGGGAATCGCGCGGTCCACGCCGCCGATCACGTTATAGGCATCGCGGAATACGCCGCCCGAACACGCGCAGATACCGCAGGCCACCACGCACTTGGGCTCGAGCATCTGGTTGTAGATCTGGCGCACGACGGGCAGGTTCTGGGCATTGACCGACCCCGTCACCAAAAAGATATCCGCATGCTTGGGGTTGCCGGTGTTGACCACGCCAAACCGCTCCGCATCGAACAGTGGCGTGAGCGAGGCCAGCACCTCGATATCGCATCCGTTGCAGCTCGAACCGTCGTAATGAATAACCCACGGCGAGCGCGACATTTTATGATCCATGGATGCCGCCTCCTAAATAAACACGTCGACGAGGATGGGCATAAGGTTGAGCAGGCCAAACACCAGCGCCACGCCCCATCCGAGCCTAAAGCAGCTGCGCCAGGTGCTGCGTGCGAAGGTGTTGTCGATCAGGACCTCGACAAAATACGTCGCGGCCATCACGACCAGGGCTACAACCCAGCTCACGGGGTTGTCCCAAACAAAGAACATGCCCACCCACATCAAAAACAGCACGGTCTCGCACCAGTGCATAAGGGTCATCTTGGCCAGCGTGCCGCCGCTCATCTCGGTGGCGACGCCCTGGACAATCTCCTGATGCGCGTGATGCGAGTACGAAAGGTCAAACGGCGACTTGCGCATCTTGATGGTAAGCACCGCGAGCAACGCGAGGAAAATGGGTGCGCTGTACACGATGATGGGGGCCGACTGCCCCGTCACGGCAATGGAATCGAAGCTGTCGGTGGCAAGGTACAGGCCCACGCTCATCAGCAGAACGGCAGGCTCGTAACTCATAACCTGCAGCAGCTCGCGATCGGCGCCAACCTGGGCAAACGGGCTTTGCGTCGAGGCGGACGCCAGCACCACAAAGATCGCGGCGAGCGTCACCATAAAGGCGCACAGCAGCGTGTTGGAGCCCGACACAAAGATGCCGCCGCCCACCACGGTAAAGATGAGCGCGCACGCCATGTAGGTGTCGTCCATGGTGTTTACGCTGGCGGGGGCCTTGCGCAGGAGCTTGGCCACATCGTAGAAGGGTTGCAGCAGGCGCGGGCCCACGCGGCCCTGCATGCGAGCCGAAAGCTTACGGTCAAGACCGTCAATCAGGCCGCCCACAAGCGGCGCCAGCAGGGCAAACACCACGGTACCAATAAATATGCCCACGACGCCCGAGCCTTCGAAATACTTACCGCGCAGCACCGAGGGCGCACTCATGGCAAGCCGCTCGGGCCCAATCCACGCGCAACACAGCAGCGCAAACAAGATAATGCTGCAGCACACGACGCTGCCCGCGGGGCCAATACGCTTCTCGCCAAGGGCGTCCTCCGAGTACCAATTGCGCTTTTCGGCCTTCACCTCGTGTCCCATCGAGCCGCGGAAATGGCGATATTTGTCGGTTCCCACACCCGAAAGGTACACGTTGACGTGCGGCTTGTTGCTCACGCGGAATGAAGTCAGCAGCACCACGGCGATAAAAGCCACGATAACCACCATCAGATACATGGCGTCCTTGCCAATAACGTACGGCACGCGGCCAAACACCATGGCGAGGTAAGGCGACACCAGACCGCTCGAGATAACCGGAAACGCCACGCAGCACAGAATCAGCAGCGCGGCGATGGTGTTGAGCGCCATCCATTCGGTCTTATGGACATTGACCTCGACGTTTTGAGCCGTGGGGTCGACGCCCGAAAGCTTGGCAAGCCACTTGCCCCAGAAGAAGAACGTCGCGGCCGAGCCAAAGGCAAGCACCATGATCATGAGCACGTTGCCGGTCTGGGCAAACGCCACCAGGGCGCCCCACTTGGACACGAGCATGCCAAACGGCGCCACAAACATGCCCATAATGCCCAGCATCATCAGACGCGTCAGGTGCGGCATGCGGCTGAACATGCCGTCCATGTCCTCGATATTGCGGCTGCCGATATGATGCTCGGCGGTGCCCACGCACAGGAACAGCAGCGACTTGGCCACCGTGTGGAACAGGATCAGGAAGATCGCGGCCCACACGGCCTCGGGCGCGCCGACACCCAAGCAGGCACTGATGAGGCCCAAGTTGGAAATGGTGGAGTACGCGAGCACGCGTTTGGCGTTGCTCTGCGAGATGGCCATGAGGGCAGCGAGCAAAAACGTGATGGCACCCACACTCGTGACCATAAAGCCGGTCACGGGATAGATGGCATAGAGTGGGCTCAGCTTGACCATCAGGAACACGCCGGCTTTGACCATGGTTGACGAGTGCAGCAGGGCGCTCGTGGGCGTGGGGGCAACCATGGCACCCAACAGCCACGTGTGGAACGGCATCTGTGCGGCCTTGGTGAGCGCGGCGAGCGACAACAGAATGACCGGCATCACCAGCAGCGCAGATTGCGCGGTTCCGGCGCCGGAAAGCTCGATCATGCCCGAGATGGTCAGCGGCATGCTGTTAACGTGCAGGTACATGAGTCCGGCCAAAAACGCGATACCGCCCAGCATGTTGAGGATGATCTGGGTGAAGGCGTTCTTGATGGCCTCGGGCGTGCGCGTGTAGCCAATCATAAGGAACGAGCACACGGTGGTGATTTCCCAGCCGCAGAACAGCCACTCAAGGTTGTCGCTCGTCACGATGACGAACATGGCCGAGAGGAACAGGAACATGAGCGCCAGGAACTGCGGGCGACGGTCGGGCGCGGTCTGCCCGCGCAGCGCGGCCTCGTGCTCGTCATGGGCCTGGAAGTCCTTCATGTAGCCCAGGGCATACACGCAGATAAGGCTGCCGACAATGCCAACGGCGAGCACCATGATCACACTCATGTAGTCCAGGTAGAGCGGGGTTGCGGTGACGGCTTCGGTCGCGGGCAGCGTCATGGCTGCAAAGGCGAGCGAGCCCACCAACTGGACTACGCTGAGCACCGTGGTGAGCGCGTTCCTATATTTGTACGCGTTGTACAGGATGACGGCGCACAGGATGACGTCGATAACGGAACTGATGATCGAGAGCACATGCGAGGTGCCGGGGGCAACCTCAAAGCTCTGCGGACCCGTGCCAAAAAACATGACGGCGACTACAACTGTCACCGCCATAATAATGCCGGAGCCTATGAGCCCCACCGCATCGCGGGTGCGGTCACCGCGCGCGAGCAGCATGCCCAGCGCCGGTACCAGCGGAAACAGGGTAAGGAAATACAGTAGCGTCATACCATCACTCCCCCATGCAAAAACGCTGCAATTGTTTAACGTTATAGCTCAATTACGGGGTTGCGGTGGCAGGTTTTCGGTCAACTGGGGAGTTTTAGGCGTACGGGGCAAGGGCACGTCCGCTTTGGAGCAGAGAGGCGGCAAGAAAAATGCGCCCCTGTGGGCGCACCATCCCGTTTGCTATTCCGCCTTTTTAACGCGCGGCTTGCGACCGCGCGGCTTATCGACCAGTGCGGCCTCACCGCTCTCGCGGTACTGACGGCACCAAGCCTTGACCGAAGACTCGCTGGGAATCTTGTGCTTGATCATGGCCTCGCGAACCGTCAAGCCGTTTTCCAGACGGTCCTTAACCACAGCGAGCTTTACGTCGTACGAGTAGGTGTGATGATGCGAACCGGCATTGAGAACGGCGTCGGCACCGCCCACGGCATACGCGCGGGCCCACTGACGAGCCGTGGCCTGGGGAATGCCAAGCTCCGCGGCGAGAGCGCGATGACCGACCCCCTCTTGGAGGACCTCGACGGCGCGCTGCCTAACCTCGGGCGCATGCGTACGAGTCCTAGTTGCTTCCGACATACCTGCCACTTCTTAGCCTTAACCGTTAATCTGCTTTCTTACGTGCATGTTAGATAGTAGCATTTTGCTGTTTGCTCAAAACAGTTAATTAAAATAGACGCGGCGTTATCTGGGCATTTGGCACCAATTTACGACATTTCTTTATCGATTATTTACGCTGGTAGCTGACTCACAGCTAATCGTCATTCGCTTGTCAACAAAATTGGCATCTCTTTATGCCCTTTGGTATAGAGGATATAGTTATTAACCCCTCCCCCAATAATTTTGAGTGATCTGCAAGGCAGTAGACGTCCTCATTCCTCATGATTACCGCGCATTGCCATCCACCGGAGCAAAACAAAAAGGGCGGGACCTGCTGCGCTTGCAGGCCCCGCACCGGTTGACACCCGACGGGACACAGCCGGGCGAGACGAATCCGTGCTACCGCCCCGCCTGGCCGCGATGTTCAACTACAGCTCGTTGGCCGCGTGATATGCCGTGCGGATGGCGCTCGCGATGTCGGCGGTGCGCTCGCCCGAGCAGTCGCCCACGCAGGTCACGGGCACCGTTACGCCGTCCAGGTCAAACGCGTTGGCCTTGGAGCCCACGGCCATCACCACGTAATCGCAGGAGATCTTTACCGGCTCCTCGGCGCCGTCCTCGGTGGTGCGAACAGCCTCCACGCCCTCATCGGTAATGGCGGTCAGGCGGGTCTTCACGTGCTGCTCCACGTTGTGCTCTGCAAAGTCGCTCATGATCAGTGGCAGAATGGTCTCGGACTCGCCCGCGGCAATCTTGTCGAGCATCTCCACGATCGCCACCTCGCAGCCGTGCTGCAGCAGGTACTCGGCAGTCTCGGTGCCCACCAGGCCACCGCCAATGACGGCGACGCGCCCGCTGAGCTCCACCTTGCCGGCCAGCACGTCCCAGCTCGAGACGACCTTCTCCGAGTCGGCACCCGGAACGGGGATGACCACGTCGTGCGCGCCCACGGCAACAATCGCGGCGTCGGCGGCGTTGAGGTCCTCAGCGGTAGCGGCATGGCTGAGCTCAACCTTCACGCCCAGGCCAGGCAGAATCTTCTCGTAGTACTCGACCGAGCGCATGATCTCGTCCTTGCGCGGAGGCGCAGCCGCCAGCACAATCTGGCCGCCCAGATGATCGCTCGCCTCGTAGATGGTCACGTCGTAGCCGCGCTTGGCCGCCACGCGTGCGGCCTCCAGGCCGGCGATGCCACCGCCCACCACGGCGATCTTCTTGTCGCCCTCGCCCGGCTTGATGGCGATGGTCGCCTCGTCACCGTTCTCGGCATTGAGCACGCACGAGATGTACTTGCGGCTTTGAATCGCGTCGACGCAGCCCTTGTTGCAGTTGAGGCACTCGCGAATGGGCTCGCCCGTGGCGGCCTTCAGCGCAATGTCGGGGTCGCACATGAGCGAGCGGCCATAGGCGATGATGTCGGCCGCGCCGTCTTCCAGAATCTTCTCTCCGGCCTCGACCGAGACAACACGGCCCACGGTTGCCACCGGCACGGAGACCAGGGCCTTGACGCGCTCGGCCACGGGCAGCGTCCAGTTGTAGGGCATGGCGCCCATGGGCGGAATGGTGTCGCCCATGTTGCCGGTGTGGTTGGCCTGTGCGACCTGGATCATATCGATGCCCGCGCCCTCGAGCAGCTTGGCGAACTCGCAGGCCTCGTCGGGCTGCAGACCGCCCTTGCCGCGCGGCGTGCCGTCGGGGTTCTCCATGATCACGGGGAGCTTGTACTCCACCATCAGCTGCGGCGCGGCTTCCTTAATGGCAGCGACGACCTCGAGCGCGTAGCGAACGCGGTTCTCGAACGAGCCGCCGTACTCGTCGGTGCGCTGGTTGAGGATGGCCGAGCACAGCGAACCCACCAAGCGGTCGCCGTGGACCTCGATGGCGTCGATGCCGGCCTGCTGCGCGCGAGCGGCCGAGGCAGCGATGGCCTCCTTGATCTGGGTGAGCTGCTCTACGCTCGCCTCGTTCACAAAGTGCTGCATGTCGTGGTGCAGCTTGGCGTAGGCCTGGTTGCGGATCTCGTTGGACTCGGCCATCTTGGCGGCAAAGGTCTCCTCGTCGCCGGCGGCCTTGGCCTCCTGCGCGGCCTTGGCGGCGGCCATGGATCCCATGACCATGCGGCCGACACCGGGCACATCGTACTCGGGGTGGAACAGCTGCAGCGCGACCTTGGCGCCGTGCTTGTGGACGGCATCAGCCAGCGCCTTAAACGTGGGGATCTGGGCGTCGGTTGCCAGCTTGGGCGTGGGGCTTGCGGTCATAACGGGAGCGACGTCGCCGATGACGATGTAGCTCACGCCGCCACGGGCCAAGCGCTCGTAAAAAGCCAGGCTGCGCTCGCCGATGGAACCGTCACGCTCCTCGTAGCCGGTGGTCAGCGGCGGAAACATAATGCGGTTCTTGAGCTCAAGGGGGCCAACCGTAATGGGCTGGAGCAGCTTGGATGCAGGTGTGGTCATGGACATTCCTCTCTTGTAGGCGCGACGGCGATGGTGCCGCGTAGTTGTCTAGAGGATATGGCATGAGGGTTCATCGGCACAACGGAAATCGGCGGATAGCAGGTAGCGGTAGGTGGATGGGGCGGGGCGGCCCGTCGGTTTGTCTCGATCTGTAACAGTTACTCAGTAAAAACCGTCCCTCGTGTTACAGATTTAGACAAACGAAGACCGTCCTGCCGAAACATCTCAATCTGTAACACCTGGCCGCCCAAATCGAGCCCAGATGTTACAGATCGAGATTTTGTTTGAGAGACCAAGAATTGGACCGAAGACACAGTCCCGGAATAACAAATAAGCTCGCCGGCTAGGCCGACGAGCTGCAAGTTCTTGGTCGCGGGGGCAGGATTTGAACCTACGACCTCCGGGTTATGAGCCCGGCGAGCTACCAGACTGCTCCACCCCGCAATGTCTGGGCGCCTCATGTGCGCAAGAAAGAATATTACGTGGGAGTTCGGTAAACGGCAAGGAAAATCTCGTAGAGCATAATTCCTTCATATTTAAACCCCTCAGCCCCTATCACCGTAAACGAATCGCAGCCGAGCGCCGTCGACGGCACGTATACAATGGTGCGCGTCCTTTTATGCCGACACCGGGAGTAGACATGCTGCTCGCTATCGATATGGGAAACACGCAGACGGCCATGGGTCTGTTTGACGGAGACGAGCTGGTGCAGTCGTGGCGCATGCCCACCGACCGCTCCTATACCGCCGACGAGATCCACGTGCGCCTGATGGGCTTCTTTAAGATGTACGACCTTTCGCTCGATGCGGTCGATGCGATCGCCTTTGCCGGCGTGGTTCCGCAGCTCTCACGTGAGTGGCACGCCGTTGCCGACCGCATCGCCGCGGACGCCATCGTCATCGGACCGCAGACGGCCGCCGTGACCAAGCTGCGCGCGGCGCGTCCCCAGGCCGTAGGTGCCGACCGCGTCGCCAACGCCGTTGCGGCCGAGGCTTTCTACGGCGCGCCGGCAATCGTGGTGGACTTTGGCACCGCGACCAATATCGACGTCATCGATGAGGACGGTTATTACATTGGCGGAGCGATTGCGCCGGGCATCCGCATCTCCATGGACGCGCTTGCCGCCCGTGCCGCTAAGCTCGCCAGCGTTCCGCTCGAGGCGCCCGAGCATGCCATCGGTCGCGACACCGAAGAGTGCATCAAGGTCGGCGCCGTGATGGGCGCCGCCGCCATGGCTGAGGGCCTGGTCGCGCGCATGAAGCGCGAGCTGGGCCGCGAGGACGCCACCGTTATCGCCACGGGCGGTCTCGCCGGCATCGTCGCCGATTCGACCGATGCCTTCGACGTGGTCGACGGGCAGCTCACCATCAAGGGTATCTGCGAAATCTACCGCCGCATGCAGGAGCTGGGATAGAGTAAACGCCAGGTCGCAGCAACCAGCCGCCAATCCTATTCCTCAAAATCGAAAATTTTTCAGTTTTGAGGAATAGGATTTTTTGCTAAGCCTCGCCGCACAACCACCTCGCCAGGTCCACGATCTGCACCCCATCGCGATCCGTGGCCTCGTGATGCGTGCGGGCAAGAATCATCTTGGGATACGCATCGCCAATGCTCAGCAGTGGCGAAATCTCGCGTTCAAACGTCTTATCCGAGCTGATGTCGTCGCTCACCTGAATGTAGAGCTTCTCGCTTCGCTTGATTGCTACAAAGTCTATTTCCTTTTTATAGAGCACACCGACGTATACCTCGTATCCGCGGCGCAGCAGCTCGATGGCCACCATGTTCTCGTATACGCGTCCCCAATCCATATCACGTGTGCCAAGCAGTGCGTATTTGAACGCGTGGTCTGCCAGGTAATACTTCTCGCCGCTCTTAAGGTATTTTTTGCCGCGAATGTCGTACCGACGAACTTTATAGAAGGCAAACGCATCGCACAGGTACCCCATGTACGTGCCGACCGTCTTGTTCGTAATCTTTAGCCCATCCGCATTCAAAACATCTGTAATGTTGCGTGCCGACGTTATGTTGGAGACGTTGTCCATCATGTAATCGGCAATGCGCAGCAGTGCCGATTCGTTTCTCACGTTATGCCGCTGCACGATATCCCTCACGATGAGCGTTTTGAAGACATTGGAGAGATATTGGTAGCGCTGCTCCTGCAGTGGATAAGGGTAAGAGCCGGACATACCGCCGGTTCTCGCGTACTCATCGAAGTCGCGATCGACCTCGCCCTCGTCACTATAGAAGCGATACTCCTCAAACGAGAATGGGAAAACCTCGATCTCGAACGTGCGCCCCGTAAAGAGCGTCGACAGATCGCTCGACAGCAAAAAGGCGTTCGATCCGGTGATGAAGATGTCGTACTGCTCGGATGCATGGAGGCTGTTGATCGCGCGTTCAAAGCCGTCGCACATCTGAACCTCGTCGATAAGCAGGAAGTTTTGCTTGTCGGACACTCGATGCTCTTTCACATAGGCGAGCAGGGCATGATATTCGAGCAGGCCCTCGAACTCGTCGAGGTTGTAATTGATATGGATGACATTCGAATTGGACAGATTTGCCTCCACGTAATCGCGGAGGGCCTCGAGCAATTTTGACTTACCGCTACGGCGAATGCCCGTTATGACCTTGATGTCCGGTACGCCAATAAGGCTCGTCAACGTGTCCATATATGACGTTCTATTGATGAGTTTCATTGGTGCCTCCCTGCGGTCTTCTATCGCTATTCCTCAAAAACGAAAATTATTCAGTTTTGAGGAATAGACTCTGCAACGAATATACCTCGTTAAAGGCCGAGCTGGCTTAATTCTATTCCTCAAAATCGAAAGATTTTCAGTTTTGAGGAATAGGGTGCTGACAACCCATTCCCCAGACAACAAGACCCTCCCCGGCACAGCCGAGGAGGGTCTTGTTGTCATCGCTATCTTTGAGCGCGGGCGCCTCGCGTTACAGTCCGCGAATCCGTACGGCCTCGGGCGGAAATTCCTGCTCGCCGGCATCAGTCTTGATGGTCGCACGACCCCAGATGTCCAGGCCCGCAAACACACCGACCGCAAGCGGCAAACCGTTGGGCGACACCGCCGCGACCTGACGACCCAGCAGCGGCACCATATCGAAATACTCGCCCAGCACCGGGGCCAGCGGGCCGGCAGCGCCCTGCGGTGTGTTGGCGGCAACCGCCCAGGCGTCAACGCGAGCGAGCACCGCCGCGGCCAGCGCCTCGACCAGTACCTCGTCGCCCATATCCAAGCCGAGCTCGTTCAGTGCTGTGCGCTCAACATCCACCGTCACCGCGGCAAATATACCCGCGGCACCGGCACCGCCGTTCACGGCAACACGCGCGAGTGACGTCTCAAACGCAGGCGCGCCGCACACGATATCGCTCGGCCACTGGATACCCACCTTGCCGGCAAGGCCCAACCCCGGCGTCGAAGCCGTGCCCACGAGCGCATCCATCATGCCCATCGCGGCCACAAACGGCAGGCCGTGGAAGGCGTGCATATTCACATCGGGGCGCACGACCAGCGAAAACGTCAGCGAAGCATCGCCCGCGCTCCACGCGCACCAGCCCGCGGACACGCCCTCGCGGCCCGCGTCACGCGCCGCGTCGAGCTCGGTGCCAGCGGCAACAGTATTCATCTCGATCATCTACATGCGCCCCAATTCGCCCACGATATGGCCCACGCGGTCCTCGGGCTCCTTGACCTCGACGCCGTTGTAGCGGAAGAACCGCGCCGGATCGTGCATCAGATCCTCGAGCGGCACCAGCACAAAGTCGCAGCTTTTTGCCGCCGTGGGTCTCGCCGTCCATCCACAGCAGGTCCAAGTCGATGGTGCGCGGGCCGTTGGCCTTGGCCTTTTTGGAACGGTCGCGGCCCAGCTCGGCCTCGATCTTCATGAGCTCGTCGAGAAGCACCAACGGCGCCAGCTCGGTCTTAATCTCGATGACGGCGTTGGCAAACGCATCCTGGCGCATCTCGTAGGCCGGCTCGCTCTCGTAGATCTTGGAGGAGTTGGACACGCAGGTGAGTGGAATCTCGGCAATCATGTCGCGTGCGGCGCGGATGTTGTCACAGCGATGCCCCAGGTTGGAGCCCACGGCCACAAACGCGCGGCGCGGCTGCGGCTTGGCAACCGCCCAGTAGCCGTTCAGGAACTGCGCAAAACCCGCGGCGTCGTGCACGCGCACGATGTTGGCACCGGCCTGGATGGCGCCCAGGCACACGCCAAACGTAGCGGCATCGCGCTCGGCGGCCTCGGTCACGCCCGAGACGGCGCCCACAAAGCGCTTGCGCGATACGGCGCACATGAGCGGATAGCCCAGTGACGCCATCTTGGCAGTCTCGCGCTGGATGACGATGTCCTCGTTGGCCGTCTTGCCAAAGCCCGGACCGGGATCGATGCAGATGCGGTCGCGCGACACGCCGGCGTGGATGAGCGCGCGGGCCTGGTCGGACAGAAAGCCCATGACGCGGCGCATGATGGGCGCCGAATCGGGCAGGGTAAAGCGGCGGAGCTGCGAGGTGGGCACGTAGGCTTCCTCGCGGCGGGCGCTGCGGCGCATCATGGCGGCCAGGTGGTCATTGGGCTCCGATGCGGCCTCGGGCGCGGGCGCGACGGCCTCGGCGGCAGTAGCCTGCTCGGTGGCGGGCGCCTCCTGCTCGCTTGCGGGCTCAGACGTGGGCTCCGGTTCACCAAACGGCAGCGAGGGCTGCACCACGCCACCCGGGAGCTTCGCCTCGGGCTTAGGGTCGCCCAGCAGCTTGCCACGGCGACGGCGGGCAGGCTTCTCCGCCTCGCGCGCGGCCTCAGCAGCCGCTTCGCGCGCCTTCTCGGCAACAAACGCCGCGGCCGAGGTATCGAGCTGCACCGTCGCGTGCGTACGAGCGGGCGCGGCGACCTCGCCGGCATGCATCACGATGACGCCGCAGGTGCTCGTCTTAACAAACTCGACCATCTTGGGGTCGGTGAAGCCGGTCACGTCGTTGACGATCGAGGCGCCGCAGCGCACGGCCGCCTTGGCAACCGCCACGTGACGCGTGTCGATCGAGACGATGGCGCCCTCCTTGGCCAGCGCGCGCACCACGGGCAGCACGCGGCGAGCCTCCTCGTCGGGATTGACCGGGGTAAAACCAGGGCGCGTGGACTCGCCGCCTACGTCGATGATGTCGGCGCCGGCGTCGAGCATCGCCAGGCCGTACTCGATGGCGGCATCCGGGTCGAAGTGCTCCCCGCCATCGCTAAACGAATCGGGCGTCACGTTGAGGACGCCCATGATGCGCGGGCGGTCGAAGCTGAGTTCGTACTTTCCGCACCGCCATGTCTTGCTATCGTTCGCCATGAACATCCTCCTAAAATGCCCGCGCCGCCGCGCCTGGGCGTCGGCGGCGGGGTTGTTTTGCAATCAGTCTTTCTATTGTATCCGCGCGCACGGGCTAGAACGCAAACGCGGCCGCGATGTCGCAAGAAATCAGCAGGTCGGCATTTGCATCCTGATCGGTGGGAGCAAGATTGCAAATGGCCAGCGTATCGCCGGTAAAGTAGCGCGTAAGGCCCGCCGCCGGATACACCACGAGCGAGGTCCCGCCCACAATGAGGGCATCGGCCGCAGCGATGGCGGCAACGGCACCGGTCAGCACGTGCTCGTCGAGCGGCTCCTCGTAGAGCACCACATCGGGCTTAATGCGCCCGCCGCACGCGGGGCACACGGGCACGCCCGCGGCATCCTCGTGCTCGCGCGCGCAAATCCATTCGGCGCTGTAGACCGCGCCGCACGACTGGCAAATGTTGCGATGGACCGATCCGTGCAGCTCGAACACGCGCTGCGAGCCCGCTATCTGATGCAGGCCGTCGATGTTTTGCGTCACCACGGCATTTAGCTTGCCGGCGTGTTCCAGCTCGGCCAGCTTGGTGTGGCAGCGGTTGGGCTTGGCGCCAAGCGCGATCATCTTGGTGCGGTAGAAGTCGAAGAACTCGGCCGGATGCACCTCGTAAAAGCTATGCGAGAGCATGGTCTCGGGCGGATAGGCAAACTGCTGGTGATATAGGCCGTCCACGCTGCGGAAATCGGGGATGCCGCTCGCCGTGGAAACACCCGCGCCGCCAAAGAAGACCACGCGCTTGTGGGTGTCGAACAGCTCCGCCAGCGCGGCGGAGGCCTGCTTGGGATCCGATACTGCCTGCGTCATATGAGTCCTCAGTCCGTGTCTCCGGGACGGCGGCGTTCGCACTATCACTCGCGGACTACGCCCCGCCCCTGTTGCGCTAATCTTAAGCCTGCCAACCCCGTCGAAAGGACACCATGCCTCAGACTTACACTTTCGCCTCGTGGAACGTCAACGGCCTGCGCGCCGTTCTCAAAAAGGACCCGAGCTTTATCCAGATCGCGCAAGAACTCGACGTCGATATCTTGGCGCTGCAAGAGACCAAACTGCAAGAGGGCCAGGTCGATATTGACCTGCCCGGCTATCATCAAACCTGGAGCTACGCCGAGCGTAAAGGCTATTCGGGCACCGCGGTCTTTAGCCGCCAGGAACCGCTGCGCGTGCTGCACGCCGACGCGCTGCTACCCTACGCCGGCGAGGGCGAGGCGGCCGAGCTCGTCGCCCAAGCCACAACCGAGGGCCGCGTCTGCGCGCTCGAGTTCGACAAGTTTTGGTTTGTGGATGTCTACACGCCTAACGCCCAAAACGAGCTCGCCCGCATCGACGTGCGCATGGCCTGGGACGATGCCTATCGCGGCTTTTTGAGCGCGCTTGAACGCGAGACCGGCAAGCCCGTCGTAACCTGTGGCGACTTTAACGTGGCGCACGAGGAGATCGACCTTAAGAACCCCAAGTCCAACCGCGGCAACGCCGGCTTTTCGGACGAGGAACGCGGCAAGTTTACCGAGCTGCTCAACGCCGGGTTTACCGATACCTGGCGCGCGGCAAACCCCGACGTCGAGGGCGTCTACAGCTGGTGGAGCTACCGCTTTAATGCCCGCAAGAACAACGCCGGCTGGCGCATCGATTATTTCCTGGTGAGCGACGCAATCGCCGGCAATGTGCGCGACGCCGGCATCCGTGGCGATATCTTTGGCAGCGACCACTTCCCCGTCACCCTTACGCTAGAACTCTAGCCCCAAGTAATTCCTGGGGGGACAGAGGAAAACAGATTGTGTGGCCCCTCTCCCCCTATAAGTTGCGGTGGAATAGTTCCTGTTTGGGCAGCAAATAGCCAAAAACGAGAACTATTCCACCGCAAGTTCGTGAGGGAATGCGAAATGCCTTACAGCCCGTATTTCACGACGACACGGTTAATGCGGCGACACCAAGGCTTGTACAAGGCGGCCAAAAACACGCAGGTCGCAAGGCCGTGCGTAATATCGAACGGCACTGCCGTGGCAAGACGCGCCGCGGCACCCGCCCAAGTAAGCGGCTGTACAAAACCAATGATGTCATACGCGTTGATCACGACGCCATAGAGCAGGCCCGACGCAAAGCCGTACGCCAGCAGCGCTGGCATGCGCACGGTGCCGTCGGCGCGGTCGAACGCACCCGCATACGCCAGCACACCGCCAACGTATCCCACGAGCCCCCAGGCATACATCTGCCACGGCGTCCACATGCCCTGCCCAAAAAAGAAATTGCTGGTCAGCGCTGCCAGCGCGCCAACCATAAAACCATTGCGGCGACCAAGCGTCGCCCCCGCGATAATGGCGATGGCGCTCACCGGTTTAAAGTCGGGAATGGGCCCAAACAGGATGCGCCCCGCCGCCGCCAGCGCCGCCAGCACCAGCGTGGGCATAATCTGGCGCAAACCCGGACGAGATGCCTCGTAACCCGCAAAGAACAACGCAAGCACCAGCGCCACCACAATCAGCATGGCCAACGCCGCCTGCTCAACACCCGCCAGCAACGCCGCAGCCATCACTGCGGGAACCGCCAGCAGCAGCGGTATCTCCAGTTTTGCGAGTAGGCGCGCGGCGCGATAATCCGTCATCCCATCACGCCCTATAGAACACGTTGTCGGCAAAGAAGTCGGCCGGGGGCTCCATGCAGGCAATCTCGCCGTCAAACATCATGGCAATGTCATCGGCAACCTGCTCGGCAAAATCCAGATCGTGCGTGGCCATAATGACGGTGCCGCCAGCCTTCGCATGGTCACGCAGGGCGCGGGCGATGATGCGGCGGCTCTCCAGGTCCAAGCCCTTCGTGGGCTCGTCAAGCAGCAACAGCTCGGGGCCGATCAGCAGCAGCTTTGCCAGTGCGAGCAGCTGGCGCTGTCCGCCCGAGAGGTCGTAGGGGTGGCGCGTCTCCAGGCCGTCCAATCCCAGTTGCGCCGCACGCTCCCGCGCCAAGTTCTCGTCATATCCGCAGGTCGAAGCCCATTCTATCAGCTCATCGCGAACCGTCTCGGCAACCAGCAATGCTTTGGGATTCTGAGGCAGCAGCGCCGCCGAGGCCGCCCCGCGCACCATGCGGCCGCGCTGCAGCTTGGCGGTCTTCGCCAGCACCGAAAGCATTGTCGACTTGCCGCAGCCGTTACCGCCCGCAACCGCATGCACCGCGCCAGCCGAAAACGACGCATCGAGCCCGCGCAGCACCCAACCGCCCGCGCGATCGTAGCGAAACCAGCTCCCTGCCAGGGTGGTAGCCGACCCAGCGTGCATTTTTTGGAGTATTCTGCTTCCATCCGTGCGCGGGAAGGCTTCCGAGCCGTTCTCGAGCGACGTTTGCGCCACAAATTCGGACGATTTGTCCAATTCCGAACTTTTTTTCGCGCTCGATACGTCCCCGGGCGGCTCCAGAGAGCCCAAATTGTCCTCACGCCTGCTGAATACTCCTTTATTTGCACATCGGATGGCACCCCACCCCAACATGTCATCGGACAACAGCGATTCTCGGCGTCCCAAAGAAGCCATATCCGCCACCTCGCGCACGCGACCGTCCTCAATCCGGTACGCACACGTCGCGTATTCGAGCATTGGGCGCGGCTGATGCGTCGCCACAACAACCGTGCAGCCCAGCTCGCGATTCACACGAAACAGCGCGTGCAGGAAATTCTTCTCCGCAACCGGATCAAGCTGAGACGTGGGCTCGTCGAGCAGCAGCACGCGCGGGCGTAATGCCAGCACAGCCGCCAGCGACAGCAGCTGTTTGCGTCCGCCCGAAAGCGTATCGGTGTCGCGGTGGAGCCAATCTTCCAGCCCAAAGAAATAGCTGGCCTCAGCTACGCGATGGCGCATCTCATCACGCGCTAGCCCCAAGTTTTCCAGGCCAAACGCCATCTCGTGCCACACGGTTTCGCACACGATCTGGTTCTCGGGATCCTGGAACACATAACCCACGCGCTCCGCCGATGCCCGCACATCCATGTCGGCGACGGGCTCGCCCAGCACGCGCAGCTCGCCGGAGCGCGTACCCGCCGGCGCGATCTCGGGCTTGAGCAGCGACAGCAGCGTCGACTTGCCCGAACCGGTACCGCCAACAAGCAGCGCAAACGCACCTTGGGGAACAGACCAGTCGAGTCCCTCGAGTACCGACGCCTCAGCCCCGGGGTAGGTAAAGCTCAGGCCCCGTACCTCAATCGCAGGCACATCGGAGCCGCACGCCCCGCCCGTTACCGAGCAGCTATCCAACCGAGCCATCAGCCAAACCTCTTCTCATCAATCGCGTGCAACGCGCAAGGCAGCACCATCCAGGCAGCGTACACGACATAGCCCGGCCACGGCGCCGGCACCGAGAGCTGCGGATAAAACGAATACTGCGTCGTCGCGGTCCACGCCACCGCCACCGCGGCAGCACCAAACAGCGCAAGCCCAACCAGCGAGGCTGCGCCCCAGCCGATACCGCGCATACGTCGTTCGACGCGTCGCGGCGCCCCACCCGCGCGAGCGCATCGCGTCCGCACGCTCCAGCGAATCTTCCATGCCCCAGCCCATCAACACGCTCGACGCCCGCAGGCGCGAGCGCACGGGGTCGGCCGGCGTGCGCCCCGGCACATCGATCGCGTCCTGCACCGCCAGCACCGTACGGCCGCGGCGCAAAAACTGCGGGATAAGCCGCATGCACATCGAGATCATGAGCGCAATCACCGGTACGGCATTGCCCAGCAGCGCGAGCACCTTGTCGTATTCGAGCATCGACGCCGCGGCCTCAAACCACAGCACGCTCGCCACAAACAGCCCGCCCATGCACAGGCCGTATACCATGCTCTCCAGATACACCGCGCGCATGCCAATACGGAACAGCTCCGTCGAGCCCGAGGCACTAAACAGTGGATTGACCAGCGCGATAATCAAAATCACCGGCAGCTGCCAGCGAAGTGCGCCCAGCGTGCGGGCAGCCCCACGCGTCGCAAATCCATACGCCAACCCGCCCGCAAGTGACAGCGCAATCAGCACCGGCTGCATCGAGAACATGGTGAGCCCCAGCGTCAGCACTATATAGAGCGCCGGCACAGCTGGATGCGACATCGAGAATGCCGCGACGGGCTCGCCGCCAAACTCCTCTCGTATGTTGTCCACGGGCACCCCCGTCCCCTCGCTCAAACGACAGCTCCGCAGCACCGCCGCCATGCACGGCCAGCGCAAACGCCACGCCGGCGGCGCAAGCCTCAACCGCCGCAAACCAATCGTTACGCGCTCAACATATGCCTGCGGTATCATATTGCGCCGTGTATCGTTTCCAAACACACGTCTCTATAACGTAACAGGAGATCACATGGACGCAACCGCAATTATCCTCGCTGCCGGCGAGGGCACCCGCATGAAGTCGAACCACTGCAAGGTTTCGCACAAGATCCTGGGCAAGCCCATGGTCCAGTGGATCGTCGACGCTACCATCAAGGCCGGCTGCAGCCGCGTCGTGGTCGTCATCGGCAGCCACGCCGACGAGATGCGCGCCCTTATCGACGGCACCTACGCCAACAGCGCCACCAAGGTCGAGTGCGTCGAGCAGACCGAGCGCCTGGGCACCGGCCACGCCGTGAAGGTCGCGCTCGAGGCCTGCGGCATCACGCAAGGCCCCGTCGTCGTGCTCAACGGCGACTTGCCGCTCATCACCGCCGACACCGTCGCCAAGTTCGCGCAGACCGTCGCCACCGGCGAGCTCGCCTGCACCGTCATGACCATGACCCCGCCCGACCCCTTTGGCTACGGCCGCATCAAGCTGGGCGCCGATGGTCAGATCGAGCGTATCATCGAGCAGAAGGACTGCACGCCCGAGCAGGCCGCCACGCTGCTGGAGTGCAACGCCGGCTGCTACGCCTTCGACGGCGCGCAGCTCGCCGCACACATCAACGAGATCGACAACGACAACGCGCAGTCCGAGTACTATCTGCCCGACATGCTCGGAATCCTCAAGGGTCACGGCCAGGCGGTCTCCATCTTCCACTGCGATGACTACCGCGACGGCCTGGGCGTCAACAGCCGCATTCAGCTCGCGCAGCTCACCGCTATCGCGCGCGACCGCATCAACGAGCACTGGATGGTCGAGGGCGTTACCTTCATCGACCCCACGCAGGCCTGGATCGGCCCCGATGCCGTTATCGGCCGCGATACCGTCGTGTGGCCGCAGACGCATCTGATTGGCCACGTCACCGTGGGCGAGGAGTGCCAGCTCGGCCCCAACAGCCGTCTCACCGACACCACCGTCGGCAGCGGCTGCACCATCGATGAGACCATCGCCATCGAGGCCGTCATCGAGAACGGCGTCGACTGCGGCCCGCGCGCCTACCTGCGCCCGGGCACCCACATGCTCGACGGCTCCAAGGCCGGCACGCACGTGGAGATCAAGAAGTCCACGATCGGCGAGGGCTCCAAGGTGCCGCACCTGTCCTACATCGGCGATACCACCATGGGCTCCGGCGTCAACGTGGGCGCGGGCTCCATCACCTGCAACTACGATGGCGTGCACAAGCACAAGACCGTCATCGGCAAGGATGCCTTCATCGGTTCCGACACCATGATGGTCGCACCCGCCCAGATCGGCGATGGCGCGCTCGTGGCCGCCGGCTCCGTCATCACCGAGCCGGTCCCGGCTGACGCACTTGGCCTGGGTCGTGCCCGTCAGGTAAACATTGAGGGCTGGGCCGCCGATTATCGCCGCCGTCTGCACGAGGACGACGAGGTATAACGTTTTACCAAGCATCTAAGGAGCTGTTTCCATGGGGACGGCTCCTTTTTCTATGCTGACCTGCGCGACAGAATGAGTGGTCGGTTCGTGTCCGTTGACGGTAAAGACGTTATCAAGACTCGATTAACCCCGCCGCGCGGTTACAATGCAAAAAGGCATCTATATGGCATTCGATGTATAAAGGAGAAGGGTAATGCCGATTAATGATCCCGAGAAGTCGGAGAATATGCGCAAGTCCATCCGCGTGTATTCCGGTTCCTCCAACCGTCCCCTCGCTCAGAAGATCGCTGAGTACCTTGGGGTCGAGCTTTCGGGCCTTACGCTAAAGCAGTTCGCCAACGGTGAGATTTACGCCCGCTACGACGAGACCGTCCGCGGCGCCGACGTCTTCCTGATTCAGTCCGTGGCTGGCGGCAACGTCAACGACATGCTCATGGAGCTGCTCATCGCCACCGACGCTGCCAAGCGCGCATCCGCCCGCTCCATCACCGCCGTTATCACCCACTACGGCTATGCCCGCCAGGACCGCAAGGCCGGCCCGCGCGAGCCCATCACCGCCCGCCTCGTCGCCAACCTGCTCGAGCGCGCCGGCGTCAACCGCATCATCACCCTCGACCTGCACCAGGGCCAGATCCAGGGCTTCTTCGATATCCCGGTTAACCACCTGTCCGCACTGCCGCTGTTTGGCCAGTACTACAACGCAATGAACTTCGACACCGACAACCTGGTTGTCGTCTCCCCCGATGTGGGCCGCGCCAAAGCCGCCAAGAAGCTGTCCGACATGCTCGGCTGCGACCTGGCCATCGCCCACAAGGGTCGTCCGCGCCACAACGCCGCCGAGGTCATGGGCATCATCGGTGACATCAAGGGCAAGACCTGCATCATCAACGACGACATGATCGACACCGCTGGCACCCTGTGCGCCAACGTTAAGGAGCTCAAGGCTATGGGCGCTGGCGACATCTACGTCTGCGCCACCCACGGCATCTTCTCCGGCCCGGCCATCGAGCGTCTGAACGACGCCCCCATCGTCGAGTGCGTCGTCACCGACGCCATCCCCGTCGAGGTGGGCGGCAAGATCAAGACCATCTCGGTCGCCGAGGAGTTCGCTCAGGCCATCTCCGCCGTTTACCACGAGGAGCCTGTCTCCACGCTCGTCGGCGGCGACTTCGCGCTGTAATCCAGTGTGCAGCGCATCATCTTTGGTGTTTTTAAAGGGTCGGAGGCTCGCTTCCGACCCTTTTTCTACCCCTCGACAACCTGCCATGGACAGTTAGTTCAGATTTGTATTAATTTAGGCATTCGTTTGGGCCATTTAATACGTCGAAAGCGCTCTTGCCGGCATAATTCCGCTCGATCCCTCCGCCTATGGATCTCTTCACCATGCCGTTGGCCCCATTTTGCCCACCGATTCCTTCAACAACGGCAATACACCCCGGCCGCCTTATACAAATCTGAACTAACTGTCCAACACCCACCCCAGTAGATGCCTCCAAGGCCAGCCCATCGCTCCATTCTCCACTTTTTCAAGGCATTCCGCATGATCACGCTACCGCCCGCGGCGCGCGACACCCCTTTGAGCGAAAAGAACGATACTGCAGTATCATTTCGCCAACGGATTAGTACCTTATAGCTATGACGACCGTGATTTCACATCTCTCCGCCCTCCGCGCAATTCGCCGCGCTCGACGGGCGTACTCCGCGCTTCCCTGGGACGCCATCGATGACGAGCATCAGACACAAGCCCTCGAAGGTTGCGTCCCCAACAAGGACGCCATAGACTTTGCGGCCCTTGCAATACTTGACGCCTGGAGCGAAGACGACTCCGAGTGTCTAGATCTCTTTGTTGCGGGCGGCAACAACAGACGACCCGACGGACGGCTCCTCCAGCACACCATCACCGCCCCTCTTCCCCAAGGTGCAATCATGCACATCGAAGCCGACATCTACGCAACGTCTCCCGCCATGACGGCCATGCTTTGTTCCAAAAATGAATCAGTTGCCAAGACCTTGATGCTTCTCATGGAGCTGCTCGGAACCTACTCGCTTCCGCCCGAGGCAACTTACCCCATCGCCTACGACGACACGTGGCCCAAGGCCAACAGCTTCGAAGCGATGGACGACCTCGATTGCCAGGGCGACCAACCGACACCCGAAAAGCAAGCCGAAACCCGCTACGAACAGGCACACTACAAATGCGAACCCGCCACAACCATCGAAGAGCTCGAGGCGGTCGCACGGTTTGCCAAAAGCAGTTCCTGCGCCTCGTTTCGCACGGCTGTCAAACTCGCCCGGGCCGGATCCGCATCCCCAGCGGAATCATTGATGTTCGCTGTCCTGGGCGCACCCATGCGCTTTGGCGGATTCGGGTGTTGCAGCTTGCCCATGGGAGGCCTGTTGCTCAACTATCGTGTCGATTTCGACACCCTTGCGGTCAACATGTCCTCGGGCATCCCCTACGCCATCTGCGACTTATATTGCCCGGCCGCCGGAGTCGACAACGAATACAACGGAATTGGACATGAGCTTCAAAACGCCCGCATCCACGATGGCAATCGCAACAATGGCCTTAAGGCCATGGGTATCCATGTCCTGGTTATCAATCGCGACCAAATGAAGGACCTTGTTGCACTCGAAGCCTTCGCCCAAACGATGCATCGACTTGCGGGGGTTCGATTCCGATATCGCATCAAGGGCTATCGCAAGCGTCAGGCCGCCTGGCTCAACGCCCTGCGGGCCGGAATCGGCCTCGCGCCGGTCTAAAAGACTTTTACCCAGTGTCACCAAGCATGGCTGGACAGTTAATTCAGATTTGTATAAACAGACGGCTAATATCGGGATGATTTGCCGCCATCCCGGCGCCAATCACCTCATTTGAAGACTCGAAAGATCTGAAATAGCGCAAAATGTGCTCCCCAAAGCGCCGTGACAGTTCCGCGGCCCTATTTTTGGCAGTCAAAGACCTCTTGGTTTATACAAATCTGAACTAACTGTCCAGCCTGGCTTCTGACGACTGTCCAAACGCCCTCATGCAGCCTCAATCACCCTCCATTTGACAGCAGCAACGGGGTCGCTCACCATAGCAGGCGACAAATCGACGAAAGGAAGCACATGGTAGCTGCACAGCCGCTTAAGATTCGCATGGTTGCCGGACTCGGCAACCCTGGCGAGGAGTATGCCGAGACCCGCCACAACGCTGGCTTCAAAGCGATCGACGAGTTGGCCCGTCAGGCCGGTGTCACGTACTGGAAAAACCAGGCAGGCGCCGAGGTCGCGCTCATCAACATCAACGATCCCGAGGAAGAGGGCGGCAAGCGCCAGATTGTGCTGGTCAAGCCGCAGTCGTACATGAACACCTCGGGCGGCCCCATCTCCAAGCTTTGCCGCGAATACAAGATCAAGGCCGAGGAGCTGCTCGTAATCCACGACGAGCTCGACATTCCCGCCGGCGACGTACGTGTTAAGGTGGGCGGTGGCCACGCCGGTCACAACGGCCTGCGCTCCATCATCGACAAGATGGGCAGCCGCGACTTCAGCCGCATCCGCACCGGCATCGGCAACCCTCCCGGCAAGATGGCCGTCGCCGACTACGTGCTTAAGCAGCTGCGCGCCCGCGAGGCCGAGGACTTCCAGGACACCTGCGCCCGCGCCGCCGACGCCGCCGGCCTGGCGATCGTCCACGGCGTAATCTACGCCCGCGATCACGTAAACGGCTCCGCTTCCGCCAACGGCAAGCACTAAAACCTACCATTTAGGGATGTTTATTTTGGCAGGTTTTATCTGCGGAAACGCCGCGGCGGCCGCGTCGCAATAAACCCTGTGCCGCCATACATATGCAGCCTCCAAAGGGGGCCGGCCTCACCGATGCGCGAGACCGGCCTCCTTTGCCGTTTTGCCTGATAAAACCGACCAAAATAAACCTGTCCCTATTTGGTAGGCCGAAGTGGATAAACCCTTTTCCCACCTGCCAAAGAAACACGTAAGCGACATTGCCATGAGGGTATAATTTGCACCGTATGTCTGCACAACGCCTGTGCGCGTACGGTTTTATTCGGGCTACCGTCCATTTCCGTGGAGGCACGGTTCGGCGGCCCTAACAAGAGAGGGGTTCTATGTATAAGATCCTGGAGAAGACGCAGTTCTCGGAGAAGGTGTTCAAGTTCCGCATCGAGGCGCCCGCAATCGCCAAGCATGCGCACGCTGGACAGTTCCTCATGGTTCGCGCCAACGAGACGGGCGAGCGTGTCCCGTTTACCCTAGCTGGCTGGAACGGTGACGAGGGCTGGGTCGAGTTCATCTTCATGGTGATCGGCAAGACCACCGAGATGCTTTCCACCTACGAGGCCGGCGAGTCGCTGCGCGACGTCGTGGGCCCGCTGGGCGTTCCCACCGAGATGGCCGAGGGCCCCTGCGCCGTCATTGGCGGCGGCGTCGGCCTGGCAATTGCCTTCCCGGTCGCCAAGCACCTGGTCGAGACCGGCCACGAGGTGCACGCCATCATGGGCGCCCGCACCAAGGACCTCCTGCTTATGGAGGACCAGTTCCGCGAGCTCCTCGACGAGGACCACATCCACATCACTACCGATGACGGTTCCTACGGTGAGCAGGGCGTTGTCACCGCTCCGCTGGAACGCCTGCTGCAGGACAAGGCCGTGAGCCAGGTCTTCTGCGTCGGCCCCGTTCCGATGATGAAGTTCTCGACCCTCACCGCCCAGAAGTACGACACCCCCATCACCGCGTCGCTCAACCCCATCATGGTTGACGGCACCGGCATGTGCGGCTGCTGCCGTGTCGAGGTGGGCGGCGTGACCAAGTTCGCTTGCGTCGACGGCCCCGACTTCGATGCCACCCTGGTCGACTGGGATGACCTTCGTGCCCGCCAGGCCGCTTACCGTTCCGAAGAGGGCGAGTCCCTCAAGGCCTATGAGGAAAAGAGCTGCGCATGCCACTAGTTAACGGTCGTTTCGTTGCCGATATGAAGTCGCCCCGCACCCCCGATAACGAGGAGCCGGCTGCCGAGCGCGCCTGCGACTTCCGCCCCGTCGACAAGGGCTTCACCGAGGAGATGGCGCTGGCCGAGGCCGAGCGCTGCCTCAACTGCAAGAAGCCGTTCTGTGTTGAGGGCTGCCCCGTCAACATCAACATCCCCCGCTTTATCGAGCAGATCCGCGAGAAGGACTTCGGCGGCGCTCTCGATACCATCCGCGAGGACTCCATGCTTCCCGCCATCTGCGGCCGCGTCTGCCCGCAGGAGAACCAGTGCGAGGGCAAGTGCATCCGCGGCAAGAAGTCCGAGCCTGTGGCCATCGGCCAGCTCGAGCGCTTCCTGGGTGATCGCCCCGAGCTCGCCTCCACGCCCAAGATGGCTCCCAAGAACGGCAAGAAGGTCGCCGTCGTGGGCTCTGGCCCGTCCGGCATCACCTGCGCCGGCGAGCTCGCCCGCAATGGCTTTGACGTCACCGTCTTTGAGGCCTTCTTCACCGGCGGCGGCGTGCTGGTCTACGGCATCCCCGAGTTCCGTCTGCCCAAGGCAGTCGTCAAGCGCGAGATTGACGGCCTGGAGGACATGGGCGTCAAGTTTGAGTACAACTCCGTCGTGGGCAACATGGCCACGGCCGAGGAGCTGTTCGAGCAGGGCTTCGACGCCATCTACGTGGCGACCGGCGCTGGCCTGCCCAAGTTCCTCAACGTCCCCGGCGAGAACCTGCCCAACGTCTTCTTCGCGAACGAGTACCTCACCCGCGTGAACCTGATGAAGGCCAACAAGTTCCCCGAGTACGACACCCCCACCAAGCACGGCAAGAACGTCGTTGTCTTTGGTGGCGGCAACGTGGCTATGGACGCCGTCCGTACCGCCAAGCGCCTGGGCGCTGAGCACGCCATCATCGCCTACCGTCGTACCGAGGACGAGATGCCCTGCCGTCGTGCCGAGCTGCACCACGCCAAGGCCGAGGGCGTCGAGGTTCTGCCGCTCGTTTCCCCGCTCGAGTTTGTCGCTGGCGAGGACGGCTCCGTGTGCGCCGTCAAGGTCCAGAAGATGGAGCTCGGCGAGCCCGACGAGTCCGGCCGTCGTCGCCCGGTGCCCATCGAGGGCGCCATCGAGGAGATTCCCTGCGACGTCGCAATCTCGGCTATCGGTACCAACGCCAACCCCTTCGCAAAGAAGATCGGCGGCAAGATGGAGCTCAACAAGTGGGGCTACATCGTCGCCGACGAGGAGACCGGCCAGACCACCGATCCCCGCATCTGGGCCGGCGGCGACATCGTCACCGGTGCCGCTACGGTCATTCTGGCGATGGGCGCCGGCAAGAAGGCCGCCGCTTCCATCACCAAGAGCCTGCTGGGCGAGTAATCACCTACAGCGTTAGCCATCAAACGGCAAAGTCCCCGTCGAGCACACGCCCGGCGGGGACTTTTTCTATGCCAGTCGACCGACCACCACAAAGGTGCCTGTCCCCTTTGTGGTGGTTTTTGGTCGGTTAGTCTTCGAGCTGCGCTACTTTGTAGCGGTAGGCTGCGGCAATAACGTCTTTGCAGCCCTCGCGGCCCAGCTTGGCGCGGTTGACGACGATGTCCTTGCCGCTCGTCATCTTCCACTTTCCGGCACTGTAGCGCTTATAGAACGCCTCGCGCGCCTTCTGCTGCTGCTTGACCAGCTTGGCGCCCTTCTTTTTGTTAAGGCCGCGCTTCTTGCGCACAATCTCGACGCGGTCCTCAAAAGGAGCGGTCACCAATACGGCAATGTGGTTGGGGTTGTTACGCAGCAGGTAGTCGGACAGACGACCTTCGATAATGCAGCTCTCGGTCTCGCCCAGATCCAAAATCACCTGGCTCATCTTTTGGAACAACTTGTCCGAGTACGAGCGCGCATCGTAGCGGTCGGGCAGAAACGCCATGTTCTCCACGGCCAGGCGCTCGTCATAGGCGGCCATCTTATCGAGCGACTCGCCCGCGCGCAGTGACGCGCGCACCAGCAGCTCGTTGTCATACAGAGGAATCCCCAGCTCATCGGCGAGGATGCGGCCAATCTCGTGGCCCTCGGCGCCAAAGTCGCGCGCGATGGTAATGACCACGGGACTCTTCTTGTTCTCCAGATCGCTCATCGCGATTCCTTTCTCTATGTGACAAAGGGACAATCCCTTTGTCACATTCTACGCTGCCACGATACGACGTTGATACGCTCGGACCAGCAGCGAGATACCAAAGTTGAGCACAAAGTACATCGCAAACACCAGGCCGTAGAGCATAAGCACCTGCGACAGGTCGATCGCGTGGGCCATCACGACATTTGCCGTGTACATGAGCTCGGCCACGTTAATACCCGAAAGATACGAGCTGTCCTTAATGACGGTCGTGCACTGGCTAAACAGCGCCGGAATGATCGTCTTAAACGTCTGCGGCAGAATGATGTAGCGCATGGTGGCAAAGAAGCCGAAGCCCTGGCTCTGCGCCGCCTCAAACTGGCCGCGCGGAATCGAGTTGAGACCGCCGCGCACAATCTCGGCCATGACAGCGCTGGTAAACAGCGTAAAGGCGATGGTCGAAATCACAATGTCCAAACCCTGCACCGTAAAGTAGATAAACAGGATCCACAGCAGGTTCGGCGTGCAACGGAACAGCTCGATATAGGCGCTCACCAAAATACGGAACGGGCGGGGCGCATAGCTTTTAACGAGCGCCAGCACCGTGCCAAAGATGAGCGAGAAAAAGATCGACAGCGCCGAGATCTCGATTGTCTTAACAAAGCCGCCCCAAATGTAGAGCAGGTTGGTCGCGTTGAAGATTTCCATGCGCTAGGCCTCCTCTACGTTGTCGAGCCCCAGCTCGGCCAGGCTCACGCCGCGCGGACGCTCCTTGGAGCGGCGCTCGAGCCACTGCACCAGCATGGCGAGCGGAAAGCAGATGATGAAGTACATAAGGCAGCAGACGATGTATCCCTGCAGGTAACCGTACAGACTCACAAAGTTGTCGGAACGGTACATAAGGTCGCCGCCGGCCACAAGCGCCAGCACCGACGTGTTCTTGACCAGGTTGAGCGCCTGGTTACACAGCGGCGGCAGAATGATCTTGAACGTCTGGGGCAGCACGATGTACCAGTACGCCTGCGCACGGGTGAAGCCCTGGCTCTGGGCCGCCTCCATCTGACCGCGCGGAACCGCCTCGATACCGGTGCGGATGACCTCCGAAATGTAGGCCGCGTGATACAGGCCCACACCCAAGAAGCCCAGCACGAACGGCGCGATGCGCACCGGCTGGTCGGCACCGGTTATGGCCTGCAAAAACTGCGGACCGGCCATGTACATAAAGAGCACCTGCACGGGCAACGGGGTGTTCTGGTAAAACTCCACGTACACGCGGCTTATGGCGCGCAGCACGCGCGAGCGAGTGGTAGAGAACACGCCCAGCAGCGTGCCCAGCACCAGAGACAACAGCAGACCGGCAACGACCACCTGCAGCGTCACGCCAAAGCCCTCCCAGAAGGGCCCCATGTTTTGAAATGTCGTCGACCAACGGTCGGCGTCAAATAATCCTTCGAGCATTTGATTCCTTCCTTGGACGATGCGCCTATACAAGACCCCAGGTCTTGACCTCTTGGTCGAGCCAGCCATCGGCCAGGCGATCGCAAATCACCTGATCGACCACGGCCGAAAGGTCGCAGCCCTTCTTGGTCGCCACGCCGTAGCCCTGCTCGCCAAACTTGACCTCGGGCTGCAGCAACTCAACGGTCTCGTTCATGTAACCGGCCAGCGTGGAGCGGTCCATGGCAAAGACGTCGATATTGCCGGCGTCGAGCGAACTCTTGATGATGGGGTAGCCGCTAAAGGCCCTAAACTCGGGCTTGCAGCTAAAGCCGTTGTCCTTGATCATCTGCTCGATCAGGCCCTGCGTGGTAGCACCCTGGCTCACGCCGATGACCTTACCGTCCAGGTCCTCAATCGAGGTAAAGCCCGAACGCTTCTTGACCATGAGTCCCACGTAGTCGGTGCGGTACGGCGTCGAGAAATCCCAGCTCTTCTTGCGCTCGTCGGTGATGGTGTAGGTCGCCGCGACTACGTCAAGTTGGCCGTTATCGATCAGCGGGCCGCGTGTCTTGGGCGTTACATCGGTAAACTCGACAAGCTCCTGGGCACGGGCCTCCTTGTAGCTCACGCCAAAGACGGCAGCGGCGATCTGGTAGCACAAATCGACTTCCATGCCCTCAAAGCGACCCTTGGCGGTGTCGTAATAGCCATAGCCGGGAACATCCTTCTTAACGCCGGCATTCAGATGGCCACGCGACTTGATGGCCGCAAGCTTGGACCCCTTGTCGGAGCCCTCGCCGCTGGTGGAGTTGCCGCAACCGGTAAGCGCGGTCCCCGTCAGCGCAAGCATGCCGGCGCCAGCCAGCTGCAAAAAGTGACGGCGCGACACGGCCGCCCTCGTCATATCCGTCATGTCCATCACCGCGCCTAGTGCAGAATCTTGGACAGGAACTCGCGGCAGCGCGGGTTCTCGGGGTTATCGAAGAAGTGCTCGGGCGTGCCCTCCTCCAGGATGCGGCCGTCCTCCATAAAGATGACGCGGTCGGCCACCTGGCGCGCAAAGCCCATCTCGTGCGTCACGCAGATCATGGTGATGTCCTCCCGCGCGAGCTCAATCATAACGTCCAGAACCTCCTGGACCATCTCGGGGTCGAGCGCCGAGGTCGGCTCGTCAAACAGAATGATGGGCTGCTTGGTGCACAGGGCACGGGCGATGGCGATGCGCTGCTGCTGACCACCCGAGAGATTCTGCGGATACTCGCCGGCCTTATGCGCCATGCCAACGCGCTTGAGCGCGGCGATGGCGATCTCGGTCGCCTCCTCCTTGCTCTTCTTTTGCAGCTTGATGGGCGCGAGCGTCAGATTGCCCAGCACCGTCATGTTGGGATACAGGTTGAACTGCTGAAATACCATAGAGCTATACTTGCGAGCCATCTCCAGGTGGTTCTTTTTGGTGAGCGGCGTACCGTCGATGACGACATCGCCCGACGTGGGCTCCTCAAGATAATCGACACAGCGGATGAGCGTCGACTTACCCGAGCCGGAAGGCCCGATCATTACGAGTTTCTCGCCGCGCTTGACGGTGAGGTTGATATCTTTGAGCACATGCAGGTCGCCAAAGTACTTGTTGAGATGCTTGATCTCGATCATGTCTGCCATGAATGTCCCTTTCCTGCGTTTACACGAGTTGAACTATTGTACGGAAAGAACCACGTTTCCGCAGCCCACACTACATTCCCGTAAAGAACCCGCAACCTTTAACCCACTCATTGGGGACAGGCTTAAATGAGTACCTGCTCATTGGGCACTCATTTAAGCCCGTCCCCAATGATTGCCCAGCCCAGCAAAAAGGGGCGCGACCGCAATGGTCACGTCCCCTTAACATCAACTATGTACCGCTCGGCCCTTAAGCCAGCTTTGCTCCGACGATCTTTGCCGCGGCAGGCTTATCGAAGTTGCCGCCGGTGGCCTTGCCGAGTGCTCCCATGACCTGGCCCATCTGCTTCTTGGAAGTAGCGCCCAGCTCGGCGATGACCTGCTCGATCAGGGCCTCGAGCTCCTCGCCCGAAACCTGCGCGGGCAGCAGGCTCTCCAGAATCTTGACCTGCTCGGTCAGGTTGTCGGTACGCTCCTGGTCGGTGCCGGCCTTGATGGACATCTCCAGCGTCTCGCTCGTCTGCTTGATCAGACGCTTGATCATGCTGTTGACGTCTTCCTCGGTCACATCGCGGCGCTCGTTAACCTCGATATTCTTCACCTCGGCCTTAACCTGGCGAATGATGGACAGGCGAACCTTATCCTTGGCCTTCATGGCCGCGATCATTTCCTTCTGCAGCTCTTCGTTGGTCATCTGCAAATCCTCTCTAATAGCGTGGGCGGCACTCGCGCGAGCACCGCCCCATGATTACTCAGTCGTCGACGAATCGTCGGTCGAACTCTTGGTGACGCCCTTCAGGCTGACGTTATACGGGACGTCCTTGGGCATGGGGTTGACGGTGATGTCGGCATCCTTCTTGTACTGCTCCAGCCACTCGCTGTACACGGTGCTGGCCGCTTGCGTCTTCACCACGTTGGAAACGTACTTCTTGATGGCCTTGGGCACCTGGTTGATGTCATCGACCTGATTATCGACATGGAAGTAGTCGGTGCACTTGATGATGTGGTAGCCATAGGTCGACTCGACGACTTCGCTCACGTCGCCCTTGTTGAGTCCCTCGAGCGCCGTCTGGTAGCTGTCGACGAAAGTGGTGAGCTTATCCCAGCCCACATCACCCTTCTTCTCCTTGGAACCGGTGTCCTCGGAGTACTGCTCAACGGCGTCCTCAAAGCTCAGCTCACCGGAGTTGATCTTGTCCAGGCACTCCTGCGCCTTGGCCTTGGCGGCAGCCTTGTCCTCGTCGGAAGCGTCGGAATCAACCTTGATCAGGATGTTCGACGAGCGACGGGCGTCGTTGTAGCTGGACAGGTTCTCGTTGATGTAATCGACAATCTCGCTGTCCTTGGGCTTGCTCGTGGGCGCGACGGCATCCTTGAGTTTCTGCTGCGCCAGACTCTCCTTGAGCGAGTCCTTGTAGGTGTCCTCGGTATAGCCGTAGGTCTTGAGGGTCTTCTTAAAGGCCTTGGCACCGCCCGCGCTCTTGCACGCGCCCTTCCAAGCCTTCTCGACCTCCTCGTCCGACACCGTCACGCCGTTCTCCTTCTGTGCCTGCTGAAGCAGAATCTGCTGCGTATAGGAGTCGATGAGTTGCTTGCGGTACTTCTTGGGCGTGAGGTCGTTATTGACCAGGTACTGTGCCCAGTCCTTGTCCTTGGTGTAGCCGTAGGACGTGCGCATGCTCATGATCTGCTTGGTCACGGTGTCCTCGGTAAGGTTGGTGCCGTTGATAGTGGCAGCAACACCGCCGGTCAGCTTGTAGCCCGAGGTGTCCTCAGCCTGCGACATAAGGCCGGAGCACGCCATCGCCGAGACGGAAAGCAGCATCGCCAGCACGCCGATGACCACCAGAACGATCTTGACGGTCTTAGACACGTACGTCTTGCGCTGCTTCTTGCGAGAGCTGGAGGCAGCGCGGGCCTGCTGCTCGGGTGTCGGCGCGGCCTCGGAGTTCTTTTTCTTATTTGCCATAGTTGGCCTTTCGCATAACGAATCGAACAAACGCCATTGTGTCACAACGCAGCCCCCGCGGCACGCTTGGTGCATTGGGGACAGGTTAATCTGCACCATTTTGGTGCAAAGGGGACAGCTCTGGCAGCCGGCAGTTAGGGACAGTCCCCAAGTGCCGGCTTAGCCCCACCTTAGAAGTGACGGCGGATGGCGTCGACCATGCCCTGGGGCGTGGTCTGGCCGAGCACGTCGGCTGCGGCATCGGCGTCCATAAAGATATTCATGAGCGCCTGCAGGGCCTCGACCTGGCCGCCCGGCTCGGCGATGCCCAGATTGACGACGATCTGCGCCGGCACCGGAGCGCCCATGCCAGCCATAGCGTTAAATGTCACGGGCGCGGCGGGCTTCACCACCGCGATATAGGGCTTGGCCACAAACCCCGGATCGGTATGCGGAATGGCAATGTTTGCCGCCGGCATGGCAAGACCCGTGGGATAGGCATCCTCGCGCGTGCGAACGGCGTCGAGCCAACCGGATGTAATGTAGCCGCGCGGGGCAAGCTCACCCTCGAGGCGCGCAAACACCTCACCCGGCGTCGCGCACTCCCAATCAAAAAACACCAGCTCAGGCGAGAATAGCATCTCGGCGTTATCCGCCATACCGTCCTCCAAAGTTGCATGAGGTTCACAATGCCCCATATGATAGCGAAACGAGACAGGCAAGGTTAGTTTAGGATCCCAATCATATCGAGTGCGCGGGCAGGCGTCAGGCAAACTTCGGGCATCTCCTCCAGCATGCGCCGGTCGCTCGTGACTACGTAGTCAACGTCTGCCGTCTCGCCCGAAGCGATGATGAGGTTGTCTTCAAGATCCGGCATGCGCTTGCCAAGCATGCGCGCCATCTCGCACTCTGCCAACGAAAGCGGAGAGGCGGTTGCCACCTGCATCATGTGCTCAATGCAGGCCCATGACGCCGAGGCAAACGACACGTTCATCCCATTCACGTTCCGCCGGGCTAGACGCCGAGGCAAAAGATAGAATACATCCTTTGCGGTCGTTGGCGCATACAGAAGGTCGATCTTTCCTGCCTCGGCCAGTTCAACCAATCTTCTCGCTTCGTCGAACGCCCCCTCTTGCAGGTAATAATCGAGCCAAACGTTCGTATCTACCAAGAGATGCTTTGCCTCAATCATCAGCAATTCGCCTCGATGTCGGCAATCATCGCATCATACATATCATCCCGTACGGCATCCCAGTCTTCCGCCGAAGATTCGGCCGGTGCAAAATCCGACGTGCTCAGCCCCAACGAAGAAAAAGCCAGGCCACTTCCCTGCTCGGCCAGACTCTCCGCACGGGATGCCTCGCGCTTATCCGCTACCATAAATCCCGGCAACGTTTGATGCTCGACGAGATAGGCCCAAAGCGCACGAATGGCATCGCTCGGCCCCAATCCATTGCGAGTGAGGACCGCATCGCCACCAGCTTTGAGCATAGGATCGATTCGCGTGTTGAGCTGCACTGTTGCTGTACCCATAGCGGCTCCTTCCTACTTGCTAGCAGTATAGCAAACCTGTTAGGTCACACAAAAGGGCCCCGACCGAGAACGGACGAGGCCCTGTCAGATTGGTAGTGTCGAGAAAGGTGGTGTAGCGCCCGATCCGAAGCGAGTCGGCCTGGCGTCCAAGAATCTAGAATACGATTGATGCCCTATGCCGCCGACCGGCATATGAAAGCCAGCGGGCCAAAAGCCCCATGGCTTCTAGCCCGCAGAAACATCGATGTTTCCAAATGATCGTAGCTTGTGCTTCAAGCGCTTTTCTACGCTACCGGCGGATGCAAATCCCAATCGGGAAAGCAGTTTGCGAAGCCCGTGAGATTTTGGGTCAAAACATTGTTCTCAGCTTGCTTCAGTCGCTCGTCCTCTTCAAACAGACTATCGAGCTCGCTCAATGCATCGAGGTCCTGCATTGCAGCATCGTTATGGTCGAAATCAGTCACTTCATCAGCCATCTTTTTCACTCCATTCATGGATTATCGAGACAAATCCTACCGGCTAGGCAACCTTTTCAAGCTTAAGCAGGTCGCTGCGCTCGGCCGCAGCTTCCTTCGCGCTCTTCCACTGATTAAGCGCCAGATCGATCTCGGAACAGCCTTCCTGGATGCGTTTGGAGTATTTGGCCTCAATCTCTTCTGCCTCCGTAGCGCGCTGCTTGCCCGAGAGGCTCGTCTTTACTAGACAATAGCCAGCCCCCGCAAGAAGCAGAATGCCAATAACCTGGTTTACAAACGCAAAGAAAGCTACTCCCAAAACAGCGAGGACAACGGCCGCTATCTTGTGGCTCTTGTTGCCCTTCGCAACCTTGACATCAAGCTCAGCGAGCTCCTTTTTCTTCTCTTCACCGACATAGCGAACATAATCGCCGCGCAGCGCATTACCCTCATCGCCGGTAACCGCCCTGCTTGTCCATCCGTCGAAGTCAAGGGTGATCGCCTGCGGAAATTCGGGGATGTCGCTCTTGCGATACCGGTTGAAACCACCGTTGATATAGGAACCCAAAAACTGAATCGCGGTCTTCTTCTTATGCACATCCACAGACGCACTCTGGTCGCGCATCGAGCGTGTCATCTGGTCGATGATGTTCATCGTCTGCTGACGCTTCTCATCGCGGCGACGATTGACGAGCTCTCGGGCGCGCTCCACGTCTCCGCCAAATGCCTTGACCGCAAGAAGATACTCCTCCTGGCGGCGCAAATTTCGCTCCTTGGAGTCATCGGAGTTAACGAGCTCCATCAAATGCCTGTCAACCTGCTCGGCAAGCGTCCTCTCGTCAACATCAGAAGCCTTGAGGTCGGCGAAGTCATTGGAGATGCTCTCGATTGCCTCGACTTTTCCGAGATACTTATTGATGTAGTCAAACTCCTTGACCACCACCTTGAGCGCCGGATATCTCGAACTCATATCCTCCTCGTAGCCGGTAAAGTACTCCGCCCATGACTCTGACTGCTCATTCTCGAACTCAGGGCTCTGATTTCTGATCTGCTCGATCCAGCCCGCCATATAGTCGTCGCACAGGTGCTTTTCGTCGGTTCCAAAGATGCCGTTGATATAGGCATCGATGTAGACCATCGCATCGGCATCGATGCGGGCGGCGTTTTGCGTCGAGAAGTAGCGCGCTAACCATTCGTAGCACGTAGCCGTGCGGTTATTACGTCTGCAGATCAGAGCCATCGCAAGCGACGTGTGCTCGTTGTCACGTTTGACAGCCTCGCGTATTGCGCGCTCTGCAAGATCTCGGTTGTTGTTGATCCATGCCGCAAGGGCAACCAGGACAGGTGCCAGCCAGTAGTCCGGGGTAGAGATCATTAACTCCTCGGAGACCGTCGAAATCGTCGCCTTGCGCACGAGCGCCGCATCGGTTGCCTGGAGAATACCGACCATGGTGTTTCGAACCACTGAGTAGTTGCCGAACTTTTTGTCCATCTCCTGCCGGACGCTCACGAGCTCCGTAGTCGCCTGCTCAAGTGCGGCGGTACGACGCTGCTCGAGCATCATCTCGAGAAAGTCCTTTCGGAGCTTTTTAAGGTCCTTCCGCACTTCCTCCATTTGCGATTCGACCTTATCGACCTTCGTGGTCATCTGGTCAACTTTTGTTCCAATAGCGGCGATCCTGCGCTCGATAAGGACAGTATCTACTCCCGAATCACTCATCTGTACCACCTTTCAGTTTGCACTGTTTAGATCATCCAATAGCTTTAAGCGAGTAAGCGCCCGCCATCTGCTTTATTGAGAGGCCATGCTTCGGTATTGCTCGGACACCTGCTGATAGGCCACAAGAAACTTCTGTTTGTATTGGCTTGCCTTCATCGAATTGACGATGCGACCGACGGGCTCCACATAGTGTTCGAAAAAGTACGAAGTCCTTCTTCGTAACGCAAACGAACCAGTTTTATAGGGGGACCCGGGGTTCTCTCTAATGCCCTTGAGTAGTGCAAGACACGTTTTGGGTGTATTGCAGTTGGCGGCAATATCTTGATAGAAACTCTCCCGCTCTGCAGTCATAAAATCTTCCGAAGCATACCGCGCTATGCAGAACGGGCACACAGCATCGATAAAGTTCTCAAGTCGAGACCGATCCTCCATGCTCTGCATATTGGCGACCACGAGCGATACCATCTGAACCTCAAAGTCACGCATGTTGTAGAGCGTCGACTCAAACAAGTCGATCAAGTCACGCACCTCATCATATTCGAGAGGGATATCTTCGGCCCTTTTAAAGAAAACCGTCATCGAACCCGAAAGACCTTCGCAAAACTCATCGCAGTACGCAACCATAAACTGTGCCGCCGCGTTGTCTTGCATCATATTGAGCACGTCCGCGGCAAATTTGCGGGCCTCCGGGAAGTTGCCGCCCTTAAAAAACTTGATGGCATTGTCCTTGGCAAACGCGATTTTGCCCGTGGCCCCCAGACGCGCCCGCGAATAGTACATCTCGCGACCGCACTGGTTGCAATGAACCTTTCGAGTTGCGGGGTCAAACTCGACATCGGTGCTGCCGCAGCCCTCGCAAGTTATTCCGTTGATTTCCAATAGCTTCCCCCACTTCAACCATCAAAGTGCCCTGGTAAAAAGCAGCGCGAGCCCTTATTTGACAGCGGTCAGCGCCGCATTGCGCTTTTTCCAGATATTGCGCGCATCATGGACAAGGCCAACCGTAACATCTGCCGGCTCATCGGCACTCATGGAATTCGAGACCGCCTCAAGCGCGGCGGAGAACTGTCGCTCGATCTCTTGAACATGGGGGTGCGACATGTTGGAACTAAAGGAGATGTCATCCTTGAGCCCCTTGAGTTCGGCTTTAACCTGAGCGTCCTCCGCTACGGCAAGAAGCTGCCCCACATATGATCCGAACTGTGCCGTTTGAACCGTCTTTGCGAGGGCGGCGGCAACCTTTTGGTCTGCCCGGCGGGCATAGGAGCCAAGACCCATCTGCACAAGGACAAGCACAACGAGAAGAACAACGTTTGCGACAACCGGGATCGTGCTGCCGCCCCACCCATACGCCACAAACGCAAAGTACGTATTGGCAAGAAGGGCAACAACAAAATAGGCACAGCTGGATGCAATCGGCAAATAATGGATTTCGGTCGTGCTTTTGACCGTGGACTGCTTATCGGACATGGTAGCCGAAATCGAAGCCACCGCAAAAGCCAAAACCCCAAAACCAAGCGACATAGCAAAGACGATAGGGTTCATCAGCGCGTTTTTGCAGACAAACATGATTACAAGCCACGCCACCAAGACGATTGCCTCGCCCAAAATGACACGTTTAACAGAACCGTTCATCTTTGTTTCTCCTTATTGGATCTTAGTTCCACAATCGGGGCAGAATTTGGTCCCTTCCGGCAACTCGGCTCCGCAGCTCGGGCACCTTGGCGAGGTCAACCGGTTCCCGCACTCAAGGCAGAACTTGGCACCGACCGGGTTAAGATGCCCACACGCCAAACACGCAACACCCTGCTCGAGCTTTTGTCCGCATTCCAGGCAGAACTTAGCACCCATCGGATTAACGTTTCCGCAACCGGGACACACGAGACCGTTTTGCATACCTGCGGACGCGGAAGCCGTTCCAACCATGGGAGCAACAGCGCCCATGGTCTGGTTGGCCAAGTTGGAGAAGCCAGCTCCAAATGCACCGCCCATGCCAACGCCCATGCCGAGTCCCATGCCGGCTCCCATGAGGCCCGATGCGGCACTCCCCTCATTGCCCGCAGCACTCTCCATTACGTCCATGCCGCGCTCCTGCTGATAGTTGTAGCCTTCGCGCGCACGCTTCCTGGCAAGTGCCTCGGACTCGATGTCCATCTGGGCAGCGTTACCCTGTGCCTCGAGAATGCTCCGCTTACGCTGGATCTTCATCTCGTTGATGGCGGCAAGATCCTCTTCGAAGGGCTTGATGCTGTTGAACGAGAAGTTATCGAGTGTGAGACCAAACTCATCGAAATAGTTAACGAGCTTGACCTGCATCTGAGACGAGAAGTCGCTCAGATGCGTCGCAATTTTAAGAACGGAAACCTCCTGGTCAACAATCGCCTTAGCAAGCAAGTCGGGAACATACTCAAGGATTTTTGCCCGCATAAAGGAGGTAAGTTCTTCTCGTGTATAGCGATCTCGCGTGCCCACGACCTTAACAAGGAACTTCCTCGCCTGAATGGGAACCAGACTCGAGTCATTCTGCTCGATATGCGCACCGAATAAACCAAAGGCACGAACGTGAACGTTAACGTCTTCCTCAGGGTCTTGGACGATGATGGGCTCGGTCGTGCCCCAGCGCAGCTCGTTCATGTAGTTGGTATTGATAAAGTACACAACGGAATGGAACGCCGAGCTACCGCCGGTAAGCGAATGGGCGGCATTGCGAAACGGGGCGAATCGGCTGTCACCCGTGTCGAGCTTGATCTTGCACGGACCGACAAACACGCTTACCTGAGAATCGCCGGCACCCGTAGCGTCGGTAGAACTGCCCGCCCCCATATTGTTGGTAAAAACGGCAATCTGTGACTGCGCGACCTGGAGATAGGACCCGTTGGGAAAATCCTCGTAGGGATAGCGGAATGAGACAAGCGAGGCATCTTCGTCATTGCCAGGTTCCCATTTGATATTATCGACAGAAAAGGCACCGAGTATTCCGCCGTGCTTTTCTTCCTTTTCGTTAGGCTCTGTTAGACCAGGATTGACATTCCGCCCCGTCATCTTCTTGCGATTGCACA
>CABUOF010000013.1 GCA_902493125.1 uncultured Collinsella sp.
CCGTACGCTTGAACTGAGAAGGGGGAGGCCTCGCGGCCTCCCCCTTTTTTGCGTTTACGGGGCGTAAATGACTCAATTACACCAGACGATCTTATCGTTTTTGGTATTGAGCCCTTATTTAAAGAAGATAAATCTAATAACAAGGGCAACTGCTATGGCCACAATGATCAAAAGCAGGATTGTCAGTCGATGCTGCTTGCGTCGTTTACTTGACGAAACGAAGATTGATTTTCCTTGTTTTGGCGTCTCGAGATAACGAGCCGAATGCGTTAAGGTTTGCTTTGGTCGAGGACCTCTTTGTTGATGAGCGGCGGATGCTTTCAGTGGCTCATCACTAGCTGCGCTGTTTTTAGATAATGGTGCGTCTTTCAGATATACAGGGTCTCCCGAGGCGACGCCCATATGTTTACGTCCCGTTTGGGCATCCTCGAGCGTTTGATATCGATTTCTCGTCACATACTCGGGCTCAGGATCATTAATGGGCTCTTGCGAGATGTGGGGGCGATGGAACCGTGGCGGCTGCGTGGAAGTTTCTTCCCCCTGCGTCTGCATAAACATTTTGTTCTGGTTTTGGTCGTCCATGATGCCCTTTAGCTCGTTACCAACAACGTGTACGCGCTCATTGTAAGCCCCTTGTTATTTGTAGCTGCGAACATACTCGTTATTTAAGCTCTGGTTCAAAGAACCTTAACCTTACTAAAACCTGAGTCAATTACACTTAGATATGCTTATAGTACATGACTCAAAAAACTTTATAGTCGATGTATATATAAGCACTGTGTGGGCATATATATGAGCGTCAAAAGAAGTCCCAGTCACCTAGAAGATGGCTCGGCAGTCCTAAAAGGAGTGGTAAACATGGCAAGCATGGTTCCTTATCGTTCGGTTTTTGGCGTTCGTCCTTCTGCTAGCTCGCTGTTCGATCTGTTTGATGATATGACCGACCTTGCAAACAACTCGATTGCTTCCAAGGCGTTTCCCGTTGACGTTGAGGATAAGGGCGACGGCTATGAGGTCAAGGCTTATCTGACCGGCGTCGCCAAGGACGATATCGATGTCGAGCTTAACGAGGGCCGTCTGTCCATTAGCGTGAATGTCGAGGAAGACGAGGAGAACGAGGGGAAGAACTTCCTGCAGAAGGAGTTCAGCTCGTACAGCGCGACGCGTGGCGTGTATCTTAAGGACGCTTCGAGCGAGGGCCTCTCGGCTAAGTACGCTGACGGCATCCTGACCGTTACGGTTCCCAAGATCGTCGAGAAGAAGAACGTTACGAAGATCTCCATCGACTAACTTCGTTGGTGTTCTTCGCTATAAAAAGACAGCAAAAGGGGCTGGGAAGCGATTCCCGGCCCCTTTTGCTGTTTAGGACAGTCTATTGAATGGTTGCTGGCCGATACTGGCTTGCGGGGCGTATCGAGAGTTTTCGCGATCCTTGGAAAAGGGTGGCGGAGCTGCCGAGCTCGTCATCCAGGGTTGCGGCTAGAGCTTTGGCATAGCTTTTGACGGTAAGGCTCGGACGATTGTTGTCTTGGCTGATATGCATGGCAATGAGCTGTTCGGTGCGATCGGTAACAAGTTCGCGCGCGGCTTCGGCGGCTTGGCCATTGGAGAGGTGTCCCCTTGCAGACAGGATGCGCTCCTGAAGAAAGCGGGGATATTCTCCCTCGCGCAGCATGGTCACATCGTGGTTGCTTTCGAGCGCGAGGACTCGACAATCTTTGAGGGTGTTCATGGCTTGGCTCGATAGCTCTCCGGTGTCGGTGGCAAAGCCGATGGAATCATCGAGGGTGTCGAATCGATAGCCGACTGGATTGATGACATCGTGTGACGTTGAGTAGGTTTGCACGTGGATGCCGGCAATGGATAGGGTGTCACCGGGATCGAATTCCTCGACAGGCAGATGCGAAAGATTTTCTTTGCTCGAAAGAGTGCCCCTGCTGGCAAAGAGGGGGCCGTGCCAGTGCTTGCACCAGACATCGAGGCCCTTGATGTGATCGCTATGCTCATGAGTAATGAGAAGAGCCGAGACGTTGTCTGCCGAGAGCCTCAGTTCTGCCATGCGCTTTAATGTCTCGCGGCGAGACAGTCCGTCATCGACCATAATGAGCCCCTGCGGGCCCTCGATGAGTGCGCAGTTGCCTTTAGAGCCACTGCCGAGGATATGAAGGTGCAGACGAGACATAAGATTCCAAAGGATACAATGGGTGCGGACGAATAGAGGAGGAAGCAAATGCCTACGGTATCTCAGCATTATGGACACCATGCCGTGCCTGGGGCAGTCGATGAGACCCGGACGAGGCAGCAGGCTGCTCCTGTCGTGCTCATGGTATCAGGCGGCGCGGACTCGACGGCACTGCTTCTTATGGCGTGCACATCAAAGCTGGATATCCAAGACGGACGCGGTGTCGCCCCCATTGCTCGCGAGCGCCTGCATGTGCTGCATGTAAACCATCATCTGCGCGGCAAGGCGTCCGATGGCGACGAGGCCTTTGTGCGTGAGCTCTGCGCGCAATATGGTTTACCGCTGTGTGTGGAGCACGCTTATTTTGATGGGGAGTCGGGCAATATTGAGGCCGCGGCCCGCGAGGTGCGCTATGCCGCGGCGCGGAGGTATGTTCGCGAGCTCTGCGCCCAGACGGGGGCACCGCGAACGGCGGCTCGTATCTGCACCGCGCACACGTCTTCGGATCGCGCGGAAACGTTTTTGATGAACGCGATTAAGGGTTCGGGGCCCGCTGGCCTATCGAGCATTCCTCGCCGGAGGAATATCGTGGTGCGTCCCTTGCTCGACCTAACTCACGGCGAGCTCGTGGGCTATCTACAGGTACATGGTCAGCCGTGGCGTGAAGACGAGAGCAATGAGGATATCTCGTATCTGCGAAACTACGTGCGCCATCGAGTGATGCCGGTGGTGGCGCAGCGCAACGCGAGCGTCTGCAAGACGATTGGCGCCGCCTGTGAGATCTTGGGTGATGAAGATGCGTTTCTATCCCAGCTGTCGGCACAGGCGTTTCGAAGCTGTTTGCGCAAAGAGGCAGCGGGCGCACTGGTGCTCGATGCCAGGCGCCTTGCTGCGGCCGAGGTGGTAATCGCGCGGCGCATCGTGCGACTGGCGATCAAACGCATCGATCCGGACGCTCGTCCCGAGATGCGGCATGTTGAGCGAGTCCTTTCCTGCGTTGCCGAGGGTGCCGGCTCGGTCACGCTTCCGGCGGGAATTGACGCGCGCGTTGAGTTTGGCATGCTGGCGTTTAAGGCCCCGGTGGCTCGCGAGGGCCTGGTCGCGGACTGGGTTACCGTACCCGGTCGTTTGCCGTTGGGCGGGGGACGTATGCTGGTCACAGAGCCGATGGCCGTTGAGCTGGGATGCGATATCGTGCGCCGCGCCCGTGAGCTTGCGGCTGCCGGGGAAGTGACAGCTTTGGTAGACGCGGCTGCCTTGGGTTTTGCCGACAGCGATAGTGAGCGGATCCTGGCGGGCTCGCGTGGCGAGATCCCCGTCGAGGCGCGATTGGCGCGCCTGTGGGTGGACGGTCCCGCACCGGGAGACGTGATGTGCCCGTTAGGGATGAGTGGCCGAAGCAAGAAAGTATCCGACTTGCTAGGAGAGGCCCGCATTCCCGTTTCCGAGCGCGCCGGCGTACCCACGGTGAGGACGGCGCCGGGGGGTGCTGTGGTGTGGGTCGCCGGAGTTCGCGCGGACGAGCGTTTTAAGTGCACGGCTGCAACGCGCGTGGCATATCTGCTCCGCGTAGTCGATGCGGAATAGCGTCCCACGCCAGCTATTCTGTGCGACGTTGACGGTATTCCCGCACTGATGGTGCGCGGGCTGGAAAATATACCCCGTGCGCTGCTAGAATGTGTAGTTCGCGTCCATACGGCGGTGTGTGGGCGATAAGCACAAGAAAGGGTTGTCATGGCTTCTCAACATCCGGATATCGAGAAGGTTCTGTTTACGCAGGAGGATATCGACGGTATCGTCTCTCGCCTAGGCGAGCAGATTACGCGCGACTACGCGGGTAAGGATCTGGTACTGATTGCGGTCCTGCGCGGCGCCGTGGTCTTTATGGGCGACCTGATGCGCAAGATCGAGCTGCCGACCAACATCGATTTCATGGCTGTTTCGAGCTATGGCGACGGTGTGAAGTCCTCGGGCATCGTGCGTATCATTAAGGACCTGGATATCGACATCCGCGGTCGCGACGTGCTGATCGTCGAGGACATTCTGGACTCGGGCCTGACGCTCAAGTACCTGATGAAGAACCTCGAGAGCCGCAAGCCCGCTTCTCTGGAGGTCGCCGCCTTCCTGTGGAAGGACGTTGAGGACCGTACCTCGGCCGTCACGCCCAAGTATGTTGGAACCCATTGCCCCGATGCCTTCGTGGTGGGCTACGGCCTCGACTATGCCGAGCGCTATCGTAACCTTCCGTATCTGGGCATTTTGAAACCGGAGGTTTATTCGTAAGATGCCCGACGACCGTAACGATAACAATTCCCAGACTCCCCGGGAGCCTAAGATCCCGGGGATGCCCGGAGGCAAGAAGCCCACGCGTACGGGCTGGCTGTATTTTATTTTGGCTTGCGCGCTTCTGGGCTACGCCTTCTTTAACATGGGCTCCGGCTTTGCCAATTCCAGCAATACCGTAAAGCTCGCGACGAGCGAGATGGTCAACGCCATTAAGCAGGATCGCGTCGAAGATTTGACCTATACGGTTCAAGACGGAAGCGTGGCGGGTCATTACTGGAAGACAAAAAAGGACAAGGGCGACACGAGCGAGCTCAAGAGCTTCTCCTCGACCTATGTCGGCTCCGATTCGCTTGCCGAGCTTATGGCGGAGCACCCCGATACCAAGTACATCGTCAACACCAACGACCCCGATTTTTGGGGCGACTTGGCGATGAGCGTGCTGCCGACGATCGCCCTGATCGCCATCATGTTCTACTTTATGCGCCAGATGATGGGCGCCAACAACAGGAACATGCAGTTTGGCAAGACCAACGCCAAGACCAACGAGGCAACGCGCCCCAAGGTCAAGTTTGAGGATGTTGCCGGCGTGGACGAGGCCGTCGAGGAACTCGAGGAGATCCGCGACTTCCTGAGCGATCCGGACCGCTATCGCAAGCTGGGTGCCAAGATTCCGCGCGGCGTTTTGCTGGTGGGCCCTCCGGGTACCGGTAAGACGCTGCTGGCCAAGGCCGTTGCCGGCGAGGCGGGCGTGCCGTTCTTTAGCATCTCGGGTTCTGACTTTGTCGAGATGTTCGTGGGCGTTGGCGCCAGCCGCGTGCGCGACCTTTTTAAGGAGGCCAAGTCCCAGGCTCCGTCAATCATTTTTATTGACGAGATCGATGCCGTGGGACGTCAGCGCGGAGCCGGCTTGGGCGGCGGCCACGACGAGCGCGAGCAGACGCTTAACCAACTGCTGGTCGAGATGGACGGTTTTGAGGAGAGCGAGTCGGTCATCCTGATCGCTGCCACCAACCGCCCCGATATTCTGGATCCGGCGCTGCTGCGTCCCGGCCGTTTTGACCGTCAGGTCACGGTCGACCGTCCGGACGTAAAGGGCCGCGAGCAGATCTTGCGCGTGCATGCTGAGAACAAGCCGATGGACGAGGACGTTAAGTTTGAGAAGCTCGCCCAGATGACCGTTGGCTTTACTGGTGCCGATTTGGCGAACCTGCTCAACGAGTCTGCGCTGCTGGCCGCTCGTCGTCATCGTTCTGTGATCTCGATGGACGAGGTCGAGGAGTCGATGGAGCGTGTGATTGCCGGACCGCAACGCAAGGGCCGCGTGATGACCGAAGCCGAGCGCACCACGATTGCTTACCACGAGAGCGGTCACGCCCTGGTGGGCCACATCCTGGAGCACTCCGATCCGGTCCACAAGATCTCGATCGTCAGCCGCGGTCAGGCTCTGGGCTACACGCTGCAGCTTCCGCAGGAGGACCACTTCCTCAAGACCAAGAACGAGATGCTCGACGAGCTCGCCGTGTTCTTGGGCGGTCGCGTTGCCGAGGAGCTCATGTGCGATGACATTACGTCGGGCGCGAGCAACGACCTGGAGCGTGCGACCAAGATGGCGCGCGAGATGGTTACGCGTCTGGGCATGAGCGAGGAGCTGGGCACGCAAGTGTTTGGTGAGGCGCAGCATCAGGTATTCCTGGGCCGCGATTACGCCGATCACCAGGATTACTCCGAGGAGACGGCGCGCCGCATCGATATCGAGGTTCAGCGCATCATGCGCGAAGCCCATCGCCGTGCGGTCGAGATTTTGGATGCCCGTCGCGATCAGCTCGATCTGATGGCGAAGGTACTGCTTGAGCGCGAGACCGTCGAAGGCGACGCCGTGAACGCCCTGCTCGACAACGAGTGGGATGCCTACCTTGAGCGCGAGGGCGATATCCTGGCGGCCAAGGAGGAGCGCAACGCCAAGGCGGCTGGCATGCCGACCAAGAAGCGCTCGCCTCGCATGAGCGAGGAGGAGCTGGCGGCTGATGCTGCGGCCTTTGCGCAGGCGGCCATGCAGGAGGATGCCGACGTCGCATCCGAGGATGCTGACGATGCCGAGAGCGCTGACGAAAAGAAGGCCGACGGCAATACTGACGTCGACGAGTAATCTTTGTCACGAAAGCCTCCGCGGGGAAACCTGCGGAGGCTTTTTCTTTTGAGCGATATGGGGCCATCTGTTGATTGGGGACAGACTTAAATGAGCGTTTCACGCATTTAAGTCTGTCCCCAATCAACATTGCTGCGGCACTTTGCTCGACTAAAGCGTACAATAGCGCCTATGCGAAAGGGGAACAGATGATCAACGAAACTATGTATGCTCGCGGTGCGGAAAGCTCCATCATCCGTGAAATTTTTAGCTATGGCCTTGAGCGCAAGGCGCAAATCGGTGCGGAAAACGTGTTCGATTTCTCGCTGGGCAACCCGAGTGTTCCTGCTCCCGCTGCCGTCGCGGAGTCCATCAAAAAGGCGCTTGAACTGCCGAGCGAGCAGCTGCACGGATATACGCCCGCACCGGGCCTGCCGCAGTGCCGTACCGCCGTGGCTGAGTCGCTCAACCGTCGCTTCGGTACGAGCTATGAGGGCAAGGATGTCTTTATGACCGTGGGCGCGGCGGCTTCGCTCACCTGCACGCTCAATGCCGTTACGAACCCGGGTGACGAGGTCATTGTTATCGCCCCGTACTTCCCGGAGTATCGCGTGTGGATTGAGAAAGCCGGCTGTACGTGTGTCGAGGCACTCGCCGATGAAGATACGTTCCAGTTGAGCGTGGATAACGTGCTCAAGGCGATTACCGATAAGACGGCTGCCGTCATTATCGACTCACCCAACAACCCGACCGGTGCCGTGTATACGCGCGATACACTGACGCGACTGGCCAATGTTTTACGCGAGGTCAACGCCAAGCGCGATCCCGAGAATCCGATTATGCTTATCTCGGATGAGCCGTATCGCGAGATTGTCTATGGCACCGAGGTGCCTTGGGTGCCTTCGATCTACGAGCACACCATCGTGTGCTACTCGTATTCCAAGTCGCTTTCGCTACCGGGCGAGCGCGTGGGGTGGATTCTGGTTCCCGATACGAATCCTCAGACAGTTCGTCTAATGCCCGCCGTTGCCGGTGCCGCTCGTACGCTGGGCTTCGTGTGTGCGCCGGCGCTCTTCCAGCGCGTGATTATCGATTGCATCGATGAACCGAGTGACGTTGAGGCCTATGCGCGCAACCGCACCGCGCTTACCGATGCACTGGCGGAGTACGGCTACACCTATGTTGAGCCGGATGGTGCATTCTACCTGTGGGTGAAGGCGCTGGAGCCCGATGCGAACGCTTTCTGTGAGCGCGCGAAGAAGTATGAGCTGCTTGCGGTGCCCTCGGACAGCTTTGGCATGCCTGGTTGGTTCCGCCTGGGCTATTGCGTGAGTTACGAAACGATTATCAATTCGCTACCCGCTTGGAAACAGTTGGCGGACGAGTATCGTTAAAAGTAAAGCGCTCTGCTTACAATGTTTTACGTGAAACGGGGTTTGGTGTTGAGCCAGACCCCGTTGTCTATGCCGTTGTGTGATTGGGATGAAGCAGTTTTACGACTGCCGAAAGCTATGCGTACAATGAATATACGCGACGGCCATGCTGGACAAGGAGACCTGATGCCCTACCTGCTTTCCTGTGATATCCATACTCATACGATGTTCTCCGCGCATGCGTACTCAACCATTGAGGAGAACATCTATTGGGCGGCGGAGCGTGGCCTTCAGGTGCTCGGTTCCGCCGATCATTTAAGCTCGATGGTTACGCCTTGCCCCAATGACCTGCGCAGTTTCCAGTTCTTTATTAATCAGGATATCTGGCCGCGCATTTGGAGCGGCGTGCTGGTGCTCCGCGGCGCCGAGGCCGATATCGTTTCGCTGGACGGAAGCTTGTTTGGCGAGGACATTCCCGTTTCGCTCAATATCGCCGGCGATTCGTATAGTCGTGAGCATTCGCTGTTCGATTTGGTGACGCGTAATTTGGATTATTTGGTGGCAAGCGTGCATAACCCGCAGTTTGCCGAAGGCGCGACGCTCGCCCAGACGACCGAGATGTACATCAATGCCCTGGAGCACCCCAAGGTGTTCATGCTTGGGCATACGGGGCGTTCGGGCGTGCCGTTCGATGTCGATGAGGTGCTGTTGGCGGCCAAGGCCAAGCACAAGATTATCGAGATCAACAACCATAGCCTTGAGCACGGTGCCGACACTGAGCATTGGGCCGTATGCCGCAAGATCGCCGAGCGCTGCGCCGAGCTGGGCGTTGGCATTGGCGTGTCGACCGATGCCCACATTGGCATGGCAATTGGCAAGCTCGACCATGCCCGCAAGATGCTCGACGAGATTCACTTCCCGTTGGATTTGATTGTGACGCGCGATCGCGAGACGCTGCTTCGCGAGATGGCGGCAGCCGGCGTCTGCGACCTGCGCAAGGGCATGTAACGGCGTTCATAAACCAAGTGAAGGGGGCGGTCCAGACGGGCCGCCCCCTTTCTTGTGCCGGTGGATTAGCGGCGTTCGAGGACCGCTACGGTTTCGGTGTGGTCGGTATGGGGGAACATGTCGACGGGCGTGATCTTGAGCAGGCGATAGCCTCCGTCGAGGAGCTGGTGCAGGTCGCGCTCTTGGGTCACGGGGTTACAGCTGATATAGGTGATGCGGCGCGGCTTGAGTGCGCAGGCGGCTTCGAGGAACTCGGGGGTGGAGCCGGCGCGCGGCGGGTCGATGGAAAGGACGTCGATCCGCTCGTTGTTGTCGGCAGCGTCCAGGATGTAATCGGTGGCGTCGTCGGCCATAAACCAAGCACTGCGGGTGAGTCCGTTGAGCTCGGCATTGCGACGTGCGTCGGCAATGCCGGCGGGGTTGCGCTCAACACCGAGCAGCATAATGCCGACACCTTTGTCCTGGGCATCTTTAGCTGCGCACAGGCCGATAGTTCCGCTACCGCAATAGGCATCCATGAGTACGTCACCCTGCTGCAGATCCATACCGTCAATGGCGAGTTGATAGAGCAGTTCGGTCTGCTGCGGGTTGGTCTGATAAAACGCGGTGGGGGAGATGTCGAATTCGCAACCGAGTAGCTGGTCGCGCATGCATTCGGCGCCATAGACGATACGGGTCTCCTCGCCCAAGATGGCATTTCCAGGGCGTCCGTTGATGTTCTGAGCGACGGTGACGATATGCGGATCAAGCGCCGCGACGGCTTCAAAGAACTCCTGCGCATGCGGCAGGTCGCGCTGAGCGGTCACGAGCGTAACCATGACCTGGTCGGTACGCCAGCCGCAGCGAACGACGGCATAGCGAAGCAGCCCCAGATGCTTGTCTTCGTTAAAGGCGGGAATGTGCAGACGTTCGGCCTCGCGAGCGATGCCGTTGAGAATCTGACGAGCGCCCGGCGCCTCAACGGGGCATTTGGGAACGGCAACGATCTTGTGCGTGCCGCGCTCAAAGAAGCCACAGCGGACAGCACCCTCCTTACCAGGAGCAAACGGTGTGGCGGCCTTATGACGAAAACCACGCGGCGCAGGATATTTACCCGGGTCGCCCAAGGTGACGCCCATACCGCGAATGGGGTCGACGGTTATGCCCTCACGCTCGCAAAGAGCAGCAAAAAGCTCCTCCATAGCAGTCTGCTTAGCTGCCAACTGCTTTTTATAAGGACGATTGAGCGCCGTACACCCACCACAAGCCCGCATGATGGAACAAGGCGACTTGGGATCCACGGCCTTACGCGAGGACGGAACCGAATCGTTAAGCGGGCGCTTGGGGCGAGCCTGAGGCGCCTTATCCCCGCCCCGACGAGAGCCAGAACGCTTGGTCTTAGCCCTGCTCTTGGTCGATTTGCTTTTTGCAGCTTTAGAAGACTTGGATTTCGTAGAAGATTTCTCCTCCTTTGACCCCTCAGCCGCTTCCGCCAAAGCACGACGAGCCCTACGCTCCGCACGAGATTCTGCCATCAATAACTCCACTAATTCATAAATTTAAGCTGCAAGTATTGTACCGTGCCAAGCCAGCGGACGATATGCAAGCGGTTTATTCGTGCCAGTGATAAGCCCAACGACGGTTGCCCGCCGCGTGAGGGGTGTGGGGGTTAAGTTTATCGCGAGTTCCGCACGAACAGGAGGCCACTTAATGTGGCCTCCGTCGTGAGCAGGACTGTAGAGCAGGAAACTTAACCCCCACACCCCTCACGCGGTGGGCAAACTCGCCTTGTGCTCTATCACGCTAGAGTGTATGATTCTGAACGTTACATGCATCACTTTACTTAACTAAAGTGCCATCAAGGGGGAATACCATGAATACCGATATGTCTCGTCGCCAGTTTGTCGGTCTAGCCGGCTCACTTGCTACGGTGCTTGGCCTTGGCCTGGTTGGCTGTGGCGGTGCCGATAAGGGCTCTGCTGCCGGATCTACTGCGGCCAAGGATGTGAAGGGCGCCGCCGAGTCCAAGAAACTCGTGGTGGGCTTTGACAAGTCCTATCCTCCGTACGGTTTTGTGGGCGATGACGGCGAGTACACGGGCTTTGACCTTGACCTTGCCAAGGCCGTTGCCGATAAGCAAGGCTGGGATGTCGATTACGAGGCCATCGATTGGGATGCCAAGGACACGCTGCTCAACTCCGGCGCCATCAACTGCATCTGGAACGGCTTTACCATGGAGGGTCGCGAGGACGACTACACGTTCTCCGAGCCGTACATGCTCAACGAGCAGGTACTCGTGGTCAAGAAGGATGCGGACATCAAGAGCTGGGATGATCTTGCCGGTAAGACGGTAATCACCCAGACCGATTCCGCTGCTCAGGACGTGCTCGAGGGCGATCAGAAGGATCTGGCGGCGACGTTTGCCACGCTCGACACCATCGGCGAGTACAACACGGCCTTTATGCAGCTCGAGAGTGGTGCGGTCGATGCCGTGGCGTGCGACCTTTCGATTGCTCAGTATCAGCTTGCCGCAAAGCCCGATGCCTATACGCAGCTTGATAAGCCGCTGTCCAGCGAGCACTATGCCGTCGGCTTTAAGAAGGGCGACACCAAGTCGGCCGACGCCGTGACCGAGTCGCTCAAGGCGCTCTACGAGGACGGCACGGTTAAGGACCTGTGCGACAAGTACGCAGATTACGGTCTGTCCTTCGACAATTGGGTCTTGAAATAATGTCTATTCAGGTCATGATGCAGATGCTTGGCCAGGGATTCTTGGTCAGCTTGCAGTTGTTTGTGCTGACGCTGCTCGGGTCGATTCCGCTGGGAATCCCCGTGGCGTTCATGCGCATGAGCAAAATTGCGCCGCTTCGCTGGATCGCGCGCATCTATATTTCGGTGATGCGCGGTACGCCGCTCATGCTACAGATGTTTGCCATCTACTTTGCCCCGTACTACGTGTTCGGCATCTCGCTCACGCCCGATTCCAAATGGACGGCGTGCGTCGTGGCGTTCATCATCAACTACGCCGGCTACTTTGCCGAGATCTATCGCTCGGGCTTGCAGTCCATTCCGCGTGGTCAATACGAGGCAGCCGAGGTGCTGGGCTATTCGCGTATACAGACGTTTCTGTATATCGTGATGCCGCAGGTCGCCAAGCGTATTCTGCCGGCGATGGGCAACGAGATCATCACGCTGGTCAAAGACACGTCGCTGGCGTTTGCAATTGGCGTGGGTGAGATGTTCTCGACCGCCAAGGCGCTGGTTGCCTCGCAGGTGAGCATGGTGCCGTTTGCGATTGCGGCGCTGATTTACTGGGTCTTTAACTTTGTGGTCGAGATGCTGCTGGGTGCCGCCGAAAAGAAGCTGGACTATTATCATGACTAACTCGGTGATGAAAATCGAAAGCGCGCGCAAGGCGTTTGGTGGCAATGAGGTGCTCAAGGATATCTCGCTCGAGGTGAAGCGCGGCGAAGTCGTGGCGATTATCGGGCCTTCGGGCGGCGGTAAGTCCACGCTGTTGCGCTGCGCTACGTTGCTCGAGACGCTCGATGGCGGCTCGCTTTCGTTTGGCGACCTTGCGGTTGCGACGGATGCGGGATCGGGTGCGGTCTATGCGAAGGGAGATGTTCCCAAGCAAGCGCGTTCGCGTTTTGGTCTGGTGTTCCAGAACTACAATCTGTTCCCGCACTATACCGTGATGAAAAACATCACCGATGCGCCGATTCGCGTGCTTAAGCGTCCGCGCGAGCAGGCGGAAGCCCGCGCTCACGAGTTGATTGCGCAAATGGGGCTGACGGGCAACGAGAACAAGGTGCCGTGTGAGCTTTCGGGCGGTCAGCAGCAGCGCGTGAGTATTGCCCGCGCCCTGGCGCTCGATCCGGAAATCTTATTCTTTGACGAGCCGACCTCGGCGCTCGACCCCGAGCTGACGGCCGAGGTGCTGCGTGTCATTAAGGACCTGGCGGCGCAGAATATGACGATGGTAATCGTGACCCACGCGATGCAGTTTGCGCGCGATGTTGCCGACCGCGTGGTCTTTATGGACGGCGGTCGTATTGTCGAGGAGGGTTCTGCCGAGCAGGTCATCGACCATCCACGCGAGCAGCGTACCCGCGAGTTCTTGAGCCGTATCGAGGGGTAGGCTCAGCTATTTACCCAACAATTAATTGACGCGAAGCCGCCGCAGGTCATACGGCCTGCGGCGACATTTTATTTGCATCGGCGGGGTCCAATAATCGCCTCGCATGCGTTCTCCTTCCTCTCGCCGCCTGTATCCATACGTGCGCCGAAAGGTGTGCATGGACAGTCGCCCGTGAGGGTAGGGTGGTGGCATAGGACATTTGGAGGGTGAGTCGGCTCGGTTGCCGACCATGCTGCTCCCGGGACGGCACCGACCGCGAACTCTCCCCGTTGGCGTCGCGCATTGCGCGCGGCCCTGCAAGGAGGTCATCATGGGTGCTCCCAAGACCGGCAATGTAAGGAACGTGGTGCTCGTAGGCCAAGGCGGGGTGGGCAAGACTTCACTCGCCGAGGCCATGCTCCACCTTTCCGGCAAGACCGCCCGCCTGGGCGGCCACGACGGCACCAAGCCCACGCTCGACTATGACCCCGAAGAGGTCAAGCGTTCGTTCTCCATCTCGACGACCATCGCGCCGATCGACTGGAAGGGCGCCCGCATCAACGTGCTCGATGCCCCGTGCTATCCCGATTTTATCGGCGACGCCTTTGCCGCGATGAGCGTTTGCGAGACGGCTCTGTTTGTGGTCGACGCCGAGGCCGGCCCGCAGCCTACGACCGTCAAGCTTTGGTATGCGGCGGAGGACCTGCGCCTGGCGCGTGCGGTGTTCGTGAACCGCCTGTCGCGCTCCGAGGCCAGCTTTACGACCACCATGGACCTGCTGCAGGAGCGCTTTGGCACGCGCCTGGGCGCCGTGACCCTTCCCTGGGGCGAGGGCGAGGACTTTGACGGCATCATCGACCTCGTGCGCATGAAGGCGCGCCATTGCAACGGCACCGAAGCCGTTGAGTCGGAGATTCCCGAGGAGTATCGTGCCCAGGCCGAGGAGGCCCACGACCATCTGTGCGAGCTGGTGGCCGAGGCTGACGATGAACTGATGATGAAGTACTTGGAAGGCGAGGAGACGCTGACGCAGGAGGAGCTTGAAGGCCTGCTGTCGAAGGCGATCGCCGAGCGCATCTTTGTGCCGGTCTTTGCGGGCGATTGCATTAAGGAGCAGGGCGTCAACTCGCTGATGGACGACATCGCCACATACTTCCCGGCGCCGACCGACTACGGCGAGATGCCGCTTATCGACGGCGATTCGCTCAAGATTTCAAGCGACGATGATCGTCCGGTGGCGTTTGTGTTTAAGACCCTGGCCGATCCGCAGCAGGGTCGCATCAGCTTTATTAAGGTGCTGACGGGTACGCTTGAGCCGGGCCTTGAGCTGGTCAACGCGCGCACGCGCAAGGGCGACCGTCTGGCTCACCTGTATGTGATGTGCGGCCGCGACATGACCGAGGTCGGTCACGCCTATGCCGGCGACATTATCGTGGCACCCAAGCTGGCGGCCGAGACGGGCGATACGCTCTCGATTACCGGCAAGGTCGAGGCTGCGGCGTTTAAGTTCCCCAACTCGCAGTACCGCATCGCCATCGAGGCCGAGAATCGCGGCGACGAAGAGAAGCTCTACACGTTTATCGAGAAGGCCTGCAAGGCCGATCCGACCATGAGCATCGATCGTGACGAGGAGACGGGCCAGACCATTATCTCCGCCGTTGGTGAGGCGCAGGTTTCGGTGCTGCTCAACCGTTTGGAGGATCGCACCAAGGTCGTGGCCAAGAGCGTGCCGATCCGCATTCCGTATCGCGAGACCATTCGCCGTACGGCAAGCGCGCAGGGCCGCCACAAGAAACAGACTGGCGGTGCCGGTCAGTATGGCGACTGCTGGCTGCGCGTTGAGCCGCTCATTGGGCCCGACGGCACGAGCGATGGCTATGAGTTTGTAGACGAGGTCGTGGGTGGCCGCATCCCGCGCTCGCTCATCCCCGCCGTGGACAAGGGTGTCCAGGAGACCATGAAGGACGGCATCATTGCCGGCTACCCGCTCACGGGCATTCGCGTGGCTGTGTACGACGGCTCGTATCACAGCGTCGACTCCAACGAGATGGCGTTCCGCGCGGCGGCTCGCATCGGCCTGCGCAAGGCGTGCGCCGATGCCGACCCGGTGGTGCTGGAGCCCATCGAGGAAATCACGGTGACTATTCCCGAAAGCTACGCCGGCGCTGTGATGGGCGACATCTCGGCATCGCGCGGTCGCGTGACGGGTATGGAGACCGATGAGCGCGGCGACACCGTGGTCATTGCCCAGGCGCCGCTGGCAGAGCTGACGGATTATTCGACGCGCCTGCGCTCTATCACGCGCGGCACGGGTGACTTTACCATGAAGCCCGCTGGCTACGAGCAGGTTCCCTACGATGTTCAGGCCAAGCTGGTCGAGCGCTATGAGGAGGGCCGCGCCAAGTAGCGTGTGGTTTTGCCTGCAATGTGGACGCTGACGAAAAGGCCGCCCTGGGTAATCCAGGGCGGCCTTTTTTGATCCCATGGGGACGGAGGAAAACGAATCATTTTTGGGTTACGGGCGGTGCGGTCGGCACTAGTCTCCGGATGCCTGGTTGCGGCCGGTGGCGTAGTCGATCTGCACGTGCGGCTGCAGGTTGTAGCAGTACACGTGGAAGCAGAGGGTCTTGCCGTGGTCCTCGACCGATTGCGCCTCAAGGCGCACGCCGCGGCAGACAAGTTCCTCTTCGTTATACATGGGCGTGACACGGTAGAGCACGTGGTTGCCCGTCTCGCGGATGTAGCCGAGAATCTGCTCCTCAAACGGCAGCATGCCTGTCTCGTTGAGATAACGCGTGCCGGTGAGGAGATTCTTGCGGTTGGCGTTTTCGCCGCAGAGCGACCAGGCGATGAGATGGCAGCGGTTGTAGAGGCTCTGGCCCGGAATAAAGTCGTAGCGCTGCTGGCGCCATCCAGCGGGATGGATACGCGAGATATCGCCGCGCTCGCCTTGACCGAGTGATTCGGGGCCCACGCAGGCGAGCGCTTTGCGGGTGCGGCCCAGGCTGTCAAGCTTGGAGAACTTCTTAAAGCAACCCTCTTCTGTAGCGCGCTCGTATTCATCGAGCGTGAATGATGGTGTGCCGAGCGGGTGCGTGCTGTCGGCGCGCAGGGCAACGTAGGGGTTGCCGGCGTAGTCGGGAATGCTGCTGAGATAAACACCGCGGGCGCGGTTGAGGTCGGGGTTTTCGACCTCGTCGATGGGGGTGGCGGCGCTGTCCGCGGAAGCGCCGTCGCCGGTGTCGGTTGTGGCGGAATCGGAGCCATCGCCAGAGTCCTGGCTGTTTTGAGGGTCCGGGGAGCTCGCCGTTCCTGATTCGAGCCGATCGACCAGGTCCGCCTCGTCGTCGGTGCGGCTGGGACTTTCGTTTTGTTTTTCGGCCAGAGCTGCCGCCTGTTCATCACTTTGCGGCGACAACAACTTGGGCGCTCCGTCGAGCGACCCTGTGAACAGCGCAAACCCCAGCACCACGGCGGCGCCGATGGAAAGTACTTGCTTGTAGGCGGACTTGCGCGACATTGCGGCTCCTGGATGGACGGTTGGGAATCTACCAGTCTAGCAGGAGCCGGCAGGGGCCGTTCTGTCGAACAAATACTCAAGATTTGGGATAGACGCTACTGATTCATTTGCCTCATATGGAGCTGCGGTGGTTGTGTATGTGGGGCTATTTTGCGTTTCCCCAGATAAAACCCGCCAAAATAAACCTGTCCCTTTTTGGCAGGTTAATCGGGGGACTATTTCACCGCAACTTAGGGCACGGTTAGGGAGTGTGCACCTTAAAGAGTGGTGCCCTTGATTAGAGAGGTCGCGCTCGTCTCTCTAATTGTCTCTCTAAAGAGAAAGCCAGTTAAAGAGATAACATTGGGCTATCTAACAGTGAATTCGATACATCTCTCTAAATGTCTCTCTAAAATAAGGTGCTTATCTCTCTAAAGTTAGAGAGATATACTATACTTTAGAGAGATAAATCTATCGTTTTAGAGAGACGGAATGCCAATGCTGCTGGATGAACCTCTTGGCCTTATCGTTGAGCGCCTTCGCAGGCGGGGGACTGATGACGCATCGGTAGAAGTTAAAGCCTGCACGAATAAATTGAGCGCAGACGTATGGGAGACAGTGAGCGCTTTTGCGAACACTGCGGGTGGGCTCATTATTTTGGGCCTAAACGAAGCCGAAGGATTTGTTCCTTCGGCTAACTTTGCTATCGATAGGGTGCGCGATCAGTTTGTTTCGGGTATCGGAGACGGAGGCTCAGCGGCAGTGGTGACCCATGCGCCACGGTACGAGCTTGATCGAGGCGAGGTCGACGGGCTCCAGGTGCTTCTGGTGCGCATCTTTGAACTTGAGCTTAAAGCGAAGCCTTGCTATATCGGCGCGCGCGGCGTGCAGAACGGTAGCTACAAGCGCGTGGATGATAAAGATATCAAGATGTCACCCGCTGAGCTATATGAGCTGCAGAGTGCGTTGCTTCCGAGCGATGCAGACGGCACGGTGGTTTCGGAGGCAACAGTCGAGGATTTGGATCCAGATGTCGTGCGGTCTATTATCGCAAATCGCCGGCTGCAGACCCCCCGCGTTTTGCGCGGGGCCGATACGCTGGAAAAGCAGCTGGTCAGACTCAATATCACTACAAAGGATGGTGCGGTGAAGCTCGCAGGGCTTCTGTCGGCGGGAATTTACCCCCAGCAGTTCTATCCCAAACTCATGATTGATGTCGCCGTTCATTCCGATGTGGAAAAATCTGCACCCGGGCAACCCCGGTTTATTGACCGCCAGTTGTGCGATGGCCCGATTCCGGCTTGCATCGAAGATGCCCTTGTCGCGATTGGACGGAACTTGCGCAAAGCGGCGATAGTGCAAGGCGCTGGCAGAAGGGAGGATTGGGAAGTTCCCCAGGAGGTTTTGCGCGAGGCCTTGGCAAACGCCTGCATCCATCGAGAATATTCGCCCATGTTTGTGGGGCAGGCCGTGAGTGTCGATATCTATCCAGACAGAATAGAGATCAAAAACCCCGGTGGGCTTTGGGGCGGAAAGACGGTGGACAATCTTGCAGACGGGGAATCGCGCTGCCGAAACCCAAAGCTCATGAGCCTAATGGGGGCGACGCCGTTAGAGCATGCCGAGGGGCCCGTTGCAGAAAGCCAGGGATCTGGTATCCCGGCTATGATTCGCGAGATGGAGTCTCGTTCGCTTGGAAGGCCGAAATTTATCGTTAAGGCCGATTCGTTTACGGTGCTGCTTTCCCGGCACGGGGCGGAGCTTGCTGAAAACCGCACGTGGATTCAGAGCCATGTGGGCACCGAGCTGACGGATCGCGAGGAAACATTGCTCATGTTTATGCGGGAGCATGGGTGCGTATGCGATGTTCAAAAAATACGAGAGGCCCTGAAGTGGGATTCGGATGACATTCGCCTGATCTGCGGGGATCTTGTCGATAAACATGTCCTGTCAAAATGTGGCAAAGACATTATCGATATGAGCAGAGAATCGTCAGCTCCGACAGCGGATAGGATCCTGGAGGCTCTCAGAGCCGAAGTGGATATGACGGCGCGAGAAATAGCGGTTGCATCGGGGGTCAAAATTTCGTCCGTCCGCTACCATCTGCCAAAAATGGCGGATAAAGGGCTCATCGAAGTAATGGGTTCATCGACGAGCCGCAACCGCCGCTATCGGAAGAATTAGATGCAGCCGAATTGCCCCTCTATCGTCTCTCGAAGTTTGATGGGTGCTAGAGGGGCGACTGCCTCGCGATATTTTCCCAAGATAAAACCTGCCAAAACAAACCTGTCCCTTATTGGCAGGTTAGTTAACGCAGTGCAGGTTGAGCATATGCGAGCGAGCGGGCTCCGGGTGCGGTAAGGCGACGTGAAACAAGCGGGCGCTGACCTTTTGGTCGCGCCCGTGAAGTTGAACGTCAGATTGCCGTGCCCGGGGCCTGCGCAGCGCCGAGCGGTTACGCCGTTTGTAAAACGGCGTAACTTAAAGGTTCATGTTGCCGTGGATGTAGGGGGTAACCTCGGGGGAAATATGGTCGCAGCCCAGCTCGCGCAGCGCGGACTCGATAACGGCGGGCAGCGGGGTCTTGCCCTTGTCGTCGACAGCGGCACCGCCGAGGGCGGCAATCTTGGCGACATCTGCGGGTGCGGCCTCGATATGCATGCAGCCGCCGATCAAGCGCGCGCGTACCTGTGCCAGGTCAAGATCGTGCAGGTAATCCTCGCAGGCGCGGATCAGGGAGACCTTCTCGAACGTAAGCTCCTCGCCCGTGGGGACGCGCGTGGCAAGACATGCTCCCGCCGGCAGGTTCCAAACAGGATAGCCCCATGTGCGTAGTAGCTCGCGCTCTTCGTCCTTGGTAAAGCCGACCTCCATAAGAGGGGAGCGTACGCCGAGCTCTTCTGCCGCACGCATGCCGGGGCGGTAGTCACCGCGATCACTTGCATTGCTGCCATCGATGACGGTGGGAAAGCCGAGCGACTTGGCGTGGTTGACGATGGCGGTAAAGCCGGCGTGCTTGCAGTGGTAGCAGCGATTGGCATCGTTGCAGGCTACCTGGGGGAGCTGCAGCTGATCGACCGAAAGATTGAGCACGGGGAGCTTAAAATGCGGCCCCTCATTGGCCTGTCCATCAACGGACTGCTCAAACGAAGCCTGTTCGGGCGTGCCGATGAGCGGCGTGGTGAGATGGACGAGGAGGGTATTGGTAGGCATGATGCGGGCGCATACGGCGGCCAAAAAGCTGCTGTCGACGCCACCGGAAAACCCGATAGCCACGCGCCCGTATGCCAAAAGCAGCTGTTCGAGCGCCGATAGCTTGTCTTGAAGCTCCTCTGCGGGTGCCGTGGTGTCTAAAATCATGAAACGTTCCTTATCGTTGAGTACTCGATCGAAAACTATAATCCTAATGCGTTACTTGCCATAAGACTTCTATCTGTGTAACGAAAGTGCAATATGGCATATACGTTATATACAAGTTGCCAAATGCGGTAGAGTTGCAGCAACGCGACAGCGAGAGTCGATGGGGGACCGATATGATCAAGGCTGTTATTTTTGACATGGATGGAACGCTGGTCGATACCGAGCGTTTGGGGATTAAGGCCTGGAAGGCAGGCGCCGCTGAGCTGGGGCTCGCGATTGATGAAGCGCTGATCCATCAGTTTATCGGCCGCACGCTACCCGATGTCATGGACATCCTTGATGAGCATTACGGCAGCCATGAAACCACCGAGGCGATCTATCGTCGCCACAAGGAGATTCGCGACGAGATGGTCAAGACCGAACTGGAACTTAAGGCCGGCGCCGCCGAGTGCCTAGACGAGCTGCTGGCTGCAGGCTATCACGTTGGTCTAGCGACGTCGTCGCGCCTCGTTACGGCCGAGCGCAACCTTAAGATGGTTGGCCTCTTTGACAAGTTTGAAACGGTAACGTGTGGCGAGGACGTCGTGCACGGCAAGCCCGACCCCGAGATGTATCTGCTCGCCTGCGAGCGCGCGGGCTTTGCTCCCGAGGAATGTGCCGTGGTCGAAGATTCGCGCAACGGTTGCGTCTCGGGCATTACGGCCGGCTGCCATGTCTTTGCCGTCCCCGATATCGTGCCGCTGCCGCAGGACGTGGTGGATGGCTGCGAGGCCGTGCTCGATACGTTGTTCGACCTGGCGGCGGCAATCAAGACTGTGCGCTAGAAAATTGCGGCGTTGAAACGAGCGATTGCTCACGTTTGCGCTTAAACAAAAGGGGTCCGGCAATGGTCGGGCCCCTTTTGCTTAAGCGGCGACTTAGCATACTCGCGGGCGTGCTATAGATACGCACCGAGGTTGATGGCCGTGGCGTCGGTCTGGCTGCTTGCCTGGGTGCTGGCGCGTTCCAGTAGGAACGGACGTACCAGTTCTTGGCGGTTGATATCCTCGGCGGCGACTGCGGTGACGGTACGCGCTGCGGAGCCGACACGGATATGCTTGATCTTTGCCGGGGCCTTGTTCTCGATTTGCTCCATCAGCAGTTGGACACCCTTGCGGCCAATCTCGTAGCCCGGGGGCGCTACCGTAGTGAGCGGGACCGATCCGCTCCAAGCGAGCGGGTTGCCGTCGCATCCGGCCACGCGTACTTGCCCGGGGACAGAGATGCCCTTGTTGACCAGTGCCGAAACGACGCCCGAGGCCAACACATCGGTCAGGCCGACGACAAAATCGGGACGTTCGTCCGCGGGGCGCTCGGCGATTTGGGCACCGATGCCGTAGCCGTCGGCAGCGGTATTCCATTCGCCGGCGTCGATGACTTCGATCTTGATATCGGGGTGCAGGGCGAGCGCCTTATGAATGCCAAGGACGCGCAGGGTGAGTTGCATAAATGCTGCTCGGCCGACGACGACAATATGGTGCGCGCCGCGGGCGATAGCAAGTTCGGCAATGATGCGACCCTGGGCCTCGTTGTCGGCCGCTACGTAGTAGCCGGGCTCGGAGCAATGGATGTCCAGATGGACGATCGGCACGGGCATCTTGGTCATGGCGGGGTGCCAGTCGGGGGATGCCATGGGCTGAACCATGACGCCGGACATCTGGGTGCCCATAAAGTAGCGCAGGTAATGGTCCTCGAGAATATCGTCGTTATCGGCGTTGGCGATGAGCAAGTCGTAGCCGTGCTTGCGGGCCTCGTTGTGGGCGCCGCTGGCGATTTGGAGCGAAAAGCCGTGATCGAGACGGGGGAGCACCAGGCCAAAGGACTTGGTGGCGCCGCCCGCGAGCTGACGGGCGCTTTGGTTGGGCAGGTAGCCAAGGCGATTGATGGTCTCGTTGATGAGCTTGAGGGTCTCGGGGCGCAGCTTTTCGGGGTGGTTGAGCGCGTTGGAAACCGTGCCCAACGAAACCCCGGCCTCGCGTGCGACGTCGCTGATTTTTACCTTTGCCATAGCGGCCCCTTTGATGCGTTTCAAGTACAAGCCAGATTGTAGCATCGCCTGCCCCTGGGGTGTCAAAGCCCGCCATGTTGAAAACCACCACAAAGGTGCCTGTCCCCCTTTGTGGTGGTTTGGGGTGTGGCTGTTGCCGTAAAAACGGCAATCCTTCTGGTCAGCGGGCGTGATGCGTGAGGATACACTGGCCCCACTCAAATGACACTGCGAAAATGGGGAGGGCATATGGCCGCCGCAAAGGACTACCAGAGCTATCTTAAGAACAAGTGCATCGTCGGTTACGGCATCGTCAACGGCATCGTTAACGCGCTCATCTTTATGGGCATGCACGCGGGGGACGCCGATATTACCTTTGCCGCCGGTAAGGTTGTCGAGGAGATTGCGCTGACAGGCGCCCTGCTTGGTCTCATTTTGACCTGGTGCGTGGTGCCGCTGACCAAGATGGATTTCAACAAGGGCGTTTACCCGGGCAATTCCGAAGGCTATGGTTGGCTGGCCAAGCTGCCCAAAAAGTCGATTCCCCTGTCGATCATCGTTGGCATCATTGCCCTTGTAGTTGCCACGCCCCTTGCATGGCTTTGCACTTTTGTGCTCCCGCTGCCGCTTTCGCGCACGGGCATGATGATCTTTAAGGGCGTTATGTGCGCTGTTGCCGGCTGTGTGAGCGGCTACGTCGTCATCGGTGCCACCACCGCGGGCGTCGACGCTGGGGAAGTCGCCGCGACTGCCTAGGATTTTCCAACAATCAAACTTTCTCTTCAAAACGGTCGGCCCGAGCAAAGGGGTCGGCCGTTTTGCTTTTCACGAGAAAAAGCAGATGCCCTTTAGGCCCGCCGTCAGAATTGCCGTATCTACGGCAATGGCTCTGATGCCGTCCGTATTGCGCTCCTGCCTATATTTGCCTCGACAAGACGCGCGGGCTCAAAGGGGTTCAATGCCCGCGTGAAACGGAAAAGAAAGGAACCAACACATGGCTAAAGCTAAAGCTGTGGCAAAGGAGAAGGGTGCCGAGAAGTTCATGCTTCTCCCCGTTCTCGTTCTGATCCTGGCCCAGATGGGCACTTCGGGCGATAACGGCGCCCTTTCGCTCGCCGCAACCGCCCTGACGCAGGACCTCGGTGCCACCACCGCCGACATCCAGCTCGCCAACATGGTCTACTCCCTCATGGCCGGCGCCTTTATGATCGCCGGTGGCATGATGGGTACCATCATCGGCTGGAAGAAGAACTTCCGCATGGGCGCCCTGCTGTGCGCCGCCGGCGAGGTCGTCCTTGCCGTTTCCCCCAACATGACCGTCTTCATTTGGGGCGGCCGTACCCTCGTGGGCTTCGGCGCGTCGTTCATGATTCCCTCGGTTCTGGGCCTCGTTCCCAAGATCTATCACGGTAAGAACCGCGTGCTTGCCTTTGGCTGCATAGGCGCCGCCTCCGGCCTTTCCGCCCTGCTGCCGCTGCTGCTTTCGATCGTGCTCATGGCCGCCGGCATGCGCGTGACGTTCTTCGTCCTCGCCGCCTACTTTGTACTCGTGTTCCTGCTGTCCTTCAAGCTGCCCGAGATCGAGCAGTCCGATGAGAAGCTCAAGTTCGATGGCGTCGGCGTTGCCCTTGCCGCAACCGGCCTGTTCCTGTTCCTGGTCGGCGTGTCCCGCATCTCCGCTTGGGGCCTCGTCGAGCCCTTCCCGGCATGCCCCTTCACCATCGCCGGTATCTCCCCCTGCCTGCCCATGGCTGTCCTGGGCGTGATCATCCTCATCGTTATGATCAACGTCGAGAAGAAGGTCGAGGAGAAGAACGGCTTTGCCCTGCTGCCCCAGTCCTTCCTTAAGACCCCGCAGGTCCTCGCCGGTCTCGCCGCCTCCGCTATCACGTTCTTCTTCATGGGTGTTCAGTCCATTCTGATGGCCCCCTACCTGCAGCTCGTTGCTGGCTGGTCTCCGGCTATCGTTGGCGTGCTCTCCATCGTCGTTGGCGTTCCGACCTTCGCCTTCTCCATCGGTATCCCCAAGTTCATGCCGAAGGCTAACCCGCGTCGCGTCATCCAGGTCGGCTACCTCACCCTTGCCGCCGCCCTGATCATCATGGCGTTCTCCGTTACGCTCGACGCTGCTTCCATGCCGGGCATTCTCATTGGCTGCGTTGTTGCCGGCTCGGGCGCCGGTATCGTTTCCGCCCAGGCCAACAACGTTGTCGCCCTTGCCGTGAACGAGCGCGACGCTTCCCAGTCCGGCGGCATTCAGACTACCATGCGTAACGTTGGCCAGGCCATCGGCATTGCCCTGCTGGGTGCCGTGCTGCTCTTTGGTATCACCAACTCCGTGAAGGATGCGGCCGCTAACGATTCCCGCATTTCCGAGTCCACCGTCGCCGCTATTTCCGAGCGCAATATCGACCTCGTCTCCGATGAGAACTTCCGCGCTTCTATTGAGGACATCGATATGAGCGATGAGGAGCGCGACGCCCTGGTCGAGATCAATGCCCAGTCCCGCTTCAACTCCACGCGTTTCGCTTACTACGTGGGCGCTGCCATCATCGTGCTTGGCCTGGCCACCACCCCTGCTATCAAGAAGTTCTCCAAAGAGGAGGAGTAGGTCATGAAGAAGCTGTACTTTAACGGCGACTTTGTTCCCATGACCGGCGAGGGCGATACTTTTGAGGCCCTGCTGGTTGCAGACGACGGCACCATCGCGTTTACCGGCTCGCTCGAGGAGGCTCGCGCTCAGGCAGAGGATGCCGAGGAGATTGATCTCAACGGCGCCTGCCTTATGCCCGGTCTGATTGACCCCCACAGCCACATCTCTGGCTGCACGCAGTACATCGTGGCTGCCGACCTTAACGGCGCGGCGGATTTCGATGAGATCGTCGAGCGTCTGGCTGCCTTTGCCGAGCAGCGCGGCATTGGCGAGGACGGCGTGATCATGGGTGTTTCCTACGACCAGAATTCCCTGGCCGAGCATGAGCACCCTAACCGTCACGTGCTCGACCGCGTGAGCGAGACCATTCCGGTTATCGCCGTCCACGCTTCGAGCCACATGGTTGTTGCCAACACCAAGCTGCTGGAGCTTGCCGGCATTACCGTCGAGACTCCCGATCCCGAGGGCGCTCGCTACGGCCGCGAGGCCGACGGCACGCCGGACGGTTACTGCGAGGAGCCAGGCGCTATGTGGCCGGTCTTTGCCGTGATTCAGCCGCGTCAGAAGATGGACATGGACGTCATGATCGGCGAGATGCAGGACATCTACCTGGAAAACGGCATCACCACCTGCCAGGAGGGTGCTACCACCGCCGACTTCGCAGCGCTGTTCTGCGGCCTTGCGAACAAGGGCCTGCTCAAGATGGACGTCGTGAGCTATCCCATGTACGGCGAGGATGTCGACAAAATCTTGGCCGACCACGAGCCTTTTGTCTCGCAGGACTACACCGGTCACTTCCGTATCGGCGGCCTCAAGATGTTCTTTGACGGTTCTCCCCAGGGTCGTACGGCGTGGATGACTGAGCCCTACACTCCCGGCGATGAGGGCGAGGGTTACTGCGGTTATGGCACCATGACCGACAAGGCCGCGTATGACTTTATGCGCAAGGCCATCGACGGCAATCATCAGCTGCTCGCCCATACCAACGGCGATGCGGCTGCCGACCAGTACCTGCGCGTGTACAAGCGCGCGCTGGAGGATTCGCCTAATCCCGATAAAGCGAGCCTGCACCCGGTCATGATCCACTGCCAGACTGCCCGCCGCGATCAGTACGAGCAGATGGCCGAGATCAACATGATCCCGTCGATTTTCGCCAGCCATATCTGGTACTGGGCCGACGTGCATCTTAAGAACTTCGGTCCCGTGCGCGGCGGTCGCGTGTCTGCCTGCCATGACGCTCTGGAGTGCGGCCTGCCGTTTACCTTCCACACCGACACGCCGGTGCTGCGCCCCAATTTCTTTGAGGCTGTGTGGTGCGCCGCTAAGCGCGTCACCAAGGGCGGCGCTCAGCTGGACGAGAATCAGAAGATCAGCGTGTACGAGGGTCTGAAGGCCATCACGGTCAACGGCGCTTTCCAGTATGGCGAGCTCGACCGTAAGGGCACGCTCGAGGCCGGCAAGCTGGCCGACTTCTGCATTGTCGAGAAGAACCCGCTCAAGATCGAGCTCGACGAGGTGCGCAACCTGCGCGTTCTCGAGACGGTCAAAGAGGGCGAGACTGTCTGGACGCGTAAATAGCTTTGTCATGGCATAGGCCATAGACGCTAAAAAGAACCCGTGGCTGCAGGGGCGGTCACGGGTTCTTTGCGCTTAAGCGTATTTGAAGGCTTGCATGGGCACGCGCGATGGGCGCCCACGCCGTCTACCGTTTGAGACCGGCCTCGGATGCGAGCTTGCGGAAGCGCTGTGTGGCCGGAGTGAGGACGCGCTCATCGCTTGGGGCGACGCAGAGCACCAGGATGTGTTGCAGGCGGTCGCCGGTAAAGCCGACTCGTGTTTCCACGCGGTAATGCACGGCCCCGGTTTGAGCGACATCTTGGGAACATACGGTCAGCAAGAGCCAAGGTCCGTGCGTGAACGACAGCATCTCGAAGGTGTTCGAGAAGCCGGAGAGCGTGCCACGCCAGAGGCCGTCTTCGACAAGTGCAGCGTGAAGGGTGCGCGTGAGCATGCGCGCGTGCGAGATATCGAGCTCGCGCTCGGGAAGACCGCCGGCAAGCGGGGCGTCGTCGAGTGCGTGGGGGCATCCAAGCTTCATGAGCAGCAGCTCGATGCGGCTGCGATCGGCGTCATCGATGGCATTGCTCAGCACGCAGAGTGGAAGCGTCGTCTTGATGGGGTCGAATGAGACCAGGAAGTCGAGGCTGCTGTGCTTGGGGTCTGATTCAATCTCGGCGACTTCTGTTTCGGTCAGCACACGCGCGACCCGCATGCAGGGAAGAGCCGCTCAAGTCGATCGCGCGCATAGAAGACCTGCTCAATGCCGCAGTTGACCACGAGTCCGACACGCCATTGATCGTGCGAGGACAGGCCGTCCATATACGAGAGCAATAGCATCGCCAGGCGCGTCACGTCGGTCTGGTATAGATTCAGCCCAGATAGGCCGGGCGCGTCGCGCAGCACCTCGGACAGGCGCATAAACGAGGCCATGTTTTCGTATCGCACCGTCCAGGTGTTTTCCTGGGGCAGTGAGATGGCGCGTTCATAGCGCATGTGAGTTTGTCCGGCTTCGATGAGCGCGGCACAGGGCTTTTCGAGATGAAGCGGCGGTCGCGTGCCAAAGCGTTCGCCGAGAGCGCAGAATAGCTCTTCGGTGAGGCGTGCCGCCTCGGGTGTGGGCTGATATGTGCGCTGGAACTCGGGCGTCCAGCGGCGCGTGGAGACCGTAAAGAGGTCGCGGATGATGCCGCGCTCGTTGGAGGAGACCTCGATGCCGAAGTGCTGCTCAATGCGGTTGGCGACGTCGTCGTACACAACGGGAATCGTCGAGGTGTAACCAGCGACCTCTTTGCCCTTAAGAATGCGCAGGGTCATAATCTGCAGGTAGACGGCAAGCTGGTGGCGGGCGTTATCGGTGTATAGTGTTCGACTTTCGCGCTCGACGTAGGCGATGAGGTCGTTGAAGAATTGCTCGTTGCCGCCAAAGAGCTGCGGCTCAATGCGACGTTTCATGGCGGTCGACGCGAGCTCAAACAGATAGTAGACGACGAAGAATCGGATGTACTCCTCGGGACCCTCAACCGTAATGCGGCGCCCGCGTACGATTTGAGCTCCAAACGGCGTCAAGAGCTCGTTCCACGTACGCAGGTCGTCTTGGGCCTGCTGTTTGTTGGTGAGGATGGCCCGCGCAAGTGATTCGGTGGTGTATTGGTGCCGGTAGTCGCAGGTGAGCAGCAACATGCCGCGATAGAAGCGGTCAAGACCGGCGTCCATGGAAAGCGAACGCTCCTTGATGATGTCAGAGATTTTGCCGCACTGTGCACTGTCGCCATCAATGCGGATGCCGTTGCCGCGCTTGGAGACAATTGCCGCCTGGATGCCCATCTCGTCAAGGAAGGCGTTAGCGGCCCGCATGTCGTTACGGATGGTGCGCTCCGAGCAAGCAAGGGCATCGGAGATATCGACCGTTGGGGTGTAGCCCGCCTGACCGAGCAGGATTTTAAGTAGCTTTGCTTGTCGCTGATTGATGCTCATGGGGCTCCCTAGGATCGTGAGAAAGCTCTATTTGCCGTATATCTGGAAAAGAGCGTGGCACCTGTCATGATACGCATTTTTTATGATGGATAGAGGGAGGGTTGATCTTAAATCCTTGCCACATATACGGAATGAAAAAAGCGGATGGTGATGTGCATGAATCGCGCGTTTTCGAACTCGGGGATGGAGCCTATGGCGCCTTCTCGTCTGGCGCGACTGGCGCCGTTGATCGTGCTGGCATGCGCTCAAGTGGGCACCTCGGCAGATAACGGCGCGTTTTCGGTCGCCATGGCCGAGATGATGCGCGTGTTTGGATGTCCGCTCTCGGACGTGCAGATGGCGAGCACGGTCTATTCGCTTATGGCGGGCACCTTTATGCTCGCGAGTGGTTTGCTCGGCATGGTTATCGGGTGGTGCCGCAACTTCCGCGCCGGATTGGTGCTTGCCGTGGTGGGAGAGCTGCTGTGCGCGTTTTCACCGAGCATCGAGCTGCTTATTTGGGGTGGCCGACTGATGGTCGGGCTGGGCGCAAGCCTCATTATCCCTTCGGTGCTGGGCATGGTGTCTATGCTGTACGAAGGCGAGGAGCGTAAGCAGGCGTACGGCGTGATCGCCGCATCGGCGGCTCTTGCGACGATTATTCCTATCGCGTTGGGTATTCTGGTCGATATCGCAGGTTTTCGCGTGACCTTTGGCGTGCTCGCGGCCTATTTCGTGGCCCTGCTCGTTGCGAGCGCAAAGCTGCCGACGGGCGGCGGGCTGCATGCGGGCAAGTTTGACGCGCCGGGCGCGGTTATTGCCTCGCTGGGGCTGTTCGCTGTCATGTGCGGTCTTTCGCGCATCTCGACGTGGGGCGTATTTGCTCCCTTGCCGCAGGCTCCCTTTACGATTGCCGGCATTTCTCCTGCTTTGCCCATTGTCGGCGTCGGCCTGCTATTGCTGGGGATACTGATTCCGGTCGAGCGTTGGATGGAGCGCACCCACGGCATAGCGATTTTGCCGTCGAGCTTTGTGCGCAATTCCACCGTCCGTGCCGGCGTCGTCGCCATTGCTCTGCCGTTTTTCTACATGGGCGCTCAGGGTCTGGTCGGCACTTCGTACTATCAGCTTGTGATTGGCCTTGGCGGCATGAAGACAGCGCTTTTGGGCATCATCTCGGGTGTGCCCATGCTGGTGCTCGCAATGTTTGTGCCGCGAAAGTTTCCGCAGCTTAAGCCCTGGTCTGTGGTGCGTACGGGCTATGTCTTTATGGCGGCGGCATGTGTGAGCATGGCGTTTGGCGTGCGCGCGTCCGAGCTTACGCCCATTATGGTGGTCGGCACGCTCTTTGGTGGCGTGGGCGTTGGCCTGGTGAACTCGCAGGCCAACAACATCGTTGCCTCCGCTGTACCGCCGAGTGATGCCCAGCAATCGGGCGGCATCCAGGGTGCGGCGCGTAACCTAGGCCTCGCGTTGGGCTCTGCCGCCATGGGTTCGGTCCTGCTTATCGCCGTCAACACCGGTCTCGATGCACGTATTGATGCGAGCAATGTGGTCGACACACAGAGTAAAGCGGCGCTCGAAGAGGTTGTTTATACCTACGAGAGTGACACTGCGTTTACGGCGCGCCTGGAATCGATGGGCGTTGCGCCCGAGGCACAGGGGGAGCTCTTGGCGGACAATGCCGAGGTTCGCGCAAAGTCGGCGGCCACGGCCTTCTACGTGGTGGCCGGCCTAGCTGTTGCGGCGCTCGCAACAACCTTCCCCAAACAGACCACATAGACGAAAACCTACCAAAAAGGGACAGGTTTGTTTTGGCAAGTTTTATCTGGGGAAACGCCGTTGCCAGCGCGATCACCACGAAGGTGCCTGTCTCCATTGTGGTGGTTTTTGCTGCCCGGGCCTTCAATTTCTCGATCTGTAACATCTGGACGGTAAAACCGGCTCTATCTGTTACAGAACGAGACATAGTGCAGGGGTCGAACCGTAATGTCTCGATCTGTAACACTAAGCCGGCTTTCTGAGCTCCAGATGTTACAGATCGAGATCTTTCGCAGGGACAGAGCGCCGCCTCGGTCCAAACCACCACGAAGGTGCCTGTCCCCTTTGTGGTGGTTTGGACCGGCTGGGCATGTGTGCATCGGGTGGTATCTAAGTTGAGATACCACTTCTGGTATATCAGCTTGCGCTTGCGTGAGTACAATACTCGAACGTTGTACGTCTCAGCGCCCCTTGTGCGTGGACGTCTTGCAGTCACGCGAACGAAGGGATTTATCTTATGTGCGGAATCGTCGGCTACACCGGCTCTGATATTGCAAAGAACATCCTGGTCACGGGCCTCAAGCGTATGGAGTATCGCGGCTATGACTCCTCGGGTGTTGCGCTCGAGGTGGGCGAGGGCGCCGCGGCGCACCTCGATGTCATCCGTCGCGTGGGCAAGGTCGCGGGCTTGGAGAGCGAGCTTTCCAACATTGACAGCGACGCTACCTGCGGTATCGGCCACACCCGTTGGGCCACCCACGGCAAGCCCTCCGTCGTTAACGCTCACCCCCACACCAGCTGCGACGGTCGTATCGCCATCGTCCACAACGGCATCATCGAGAACTTCGCCGAGCTGCGCGAAGAGCTGGAGGGCCGCGGCCATCACTTTAAGAGCGAGACCGATACCGAGGTCTTCGCGCATCTGATCGAAGAGGCTTATGTCGAGGCGCACGACCTGATGGCCTCCGTGCGCGAGGCTTGCACCCACGTGGTTGGTGCCTATGGTCTGGCCGCCGTGTGCGCTGACGAGCCCGGCGTGATCGCCGTGGCCCGCAAGGATTCCCCGATCGTAGTCGGCGTGGGCGAAACCGGTTCCTATGTTGCTTCCGATGTCATCGCGCTCATCGACGCCACCCGCGATGTCGTGGTGCTCGAGGACGGTCAGTTTGCCAAGCTCACGCCCGCAGGCGTCGAGTACACCGACGAGGCTGGCAACGTTATCGAGCCCAAGGTCACCCACATCGACTGGGACCTGGACATGGCAGAAAAGGGCGGTTATCCCGACTTTATGCTCAAGGAAATCCACGAGCAGCCGCGCGTCGTGCGCGACACGCTGGTCGGTCGTATGACGCCGGCCGGCGAGCTTGACATCGACGAACTGGGCCTTTCGCTCGAGGAACTCAACGACATCGACCGCGTCTACGTGATCGCTTGCGGCACTAGCTATCACGCTGGCCTCATTGCTAAGAATCTCATTGAGGGCTGGGCTCGCATCCCGACCGAGGTGGAGGCGGCCAGCGAGTTCCGTTACCGCAATCCCATCATTACGCCGACGACGCTTGTCGTTGCCGTGTCCCAGTCGGGCGAGACGGCCGATACCCTTGCCGCTATTCGCGACGCGCGCATCAAGGGTGCCAAGGTCTTCGGCATCACCAACGTGGTGGGCAGCCCCGTGGCGCGTGAGAGCGACGGCGTCATCTACACCAAGGCCAACAAGGAGATCGCGGTCGCCTCGACCAAGAGCTTCATCGGCCAGGTCGTGAGCCTTACGCTTTTGGCCCTGCTGCTGGCGCAGGTCAAGTACCGCTTGACCACCAAGCAGGCGCGCATGCTGTTCCGCGAGCTTTCCGATACGGCCGAGCAGATCCAGTGGATTTTGGATACCCAAACCGAGGCCGTTCATGAGGCCGCCCTGCTGTGCAAGGACGCGCAGTCGGCGCTGTTCGTGGGCCGTGGCATGGGTGCCGCTATTTCCTACGAGGGCGCGCTCAAGCTCAAGGAGGTCAGCTACCTGCACGCCGAGGCCTACGCCGCCGGTGAGATGAAGCACGGCCCCATTGCCCTGATCGACCCGGGCTTCCCTGTCATCGCTGTGGCCACCAAGAGTGCCACCTACGACAAGACCGTGTCGAACCTTATGGAGTGCAAGGCGCGCGGCGCCAAGGTCATCGTCGTTGCCACCGAGGGCGACGAGGAGATCAACAAGATCGCCGACTGCATCATCCGCGTGCCGGCAGTCCGCGACGTGTTCAGCCCCATCACGGCGAGCGTCCCGCTGCAGCTGCTCGCCCGCGAGGTCGCCATCCTGCGCGGCTGCGACGTCGACCAGCCCCGTAACCTGGCCAAGAGCGTCACGGTAGAGTAGTTGGTTCCGCCGTTCTAGCGACTAAGGCCCGGCTCCGCATCAAGACGGAGCCGAGCCTTTTTTGCATTTGACCAGATAAAACCTGCCAAAATGAACCTGTCCCTTTTTGGCAGGTTAGCGGAGCTTGCTGGTCTCGAAGTACTCGGGGAACTGGTCCAGAACCTCGGTTTGGTTGCGGAACATCATGTGCAGGTGCTTGCTGACCAAAAAGCTCGCTTCGATGGGGTCGCGACCGGCGATAGCGCGGCGAATCTGCTTGTGCTCGTTCACGATGTCCTGATTGTCGAGAACTTGCGTGGCGGCGCGCAGCCAGCGGAAGCGCTCCAGGTCGGCATTGGTCTCTTCGAGCCACGACCACACGGTGCTGCGACATGCGATGCTAAAAATCATGTGATGCATGAGGTTGTCGCTCAAAAAGAAGCCGATGCGATCCTCTTCGGACATGGCCTTTTCCTGCAGCACGATGGCGCGGTCGAGCTGCTCGATGCCGGCCGACGTGGCGCGCGCACAGCACTCCACAATCACCTGCTTTTCCAGATGCTCGCGGATGTAACAAGCACTCTCGGCAAGGGTGAGGTTGATGGGTGAGACGTAGGTGCCGCTTTGGGGCACGGTGCGCACCAGGCCTTCCTGCGCCAAGCGAACCAAAGCCTCGCGCACGGGCGTGCGCCCCATATCCAGGTCGTCGCAAAGTTGCTTGACGCCCAGCTTTTCGCCCGGCTTGTAGTCCAGGTAGACGATTTTGCGTCGAATGGTGTGGTAGGACTGGTCCTGTAGGCTCGTTTCCTGCTCGCCGACGTGCATCGATTCTTCCATAGCGCCTCGCAACTGTTCTATCAAACTCATATGTCAGTTGTTAATTATGCCGCGAATCAGCTCTCCGCGGTGGGTAATTCGGCTGTCGTCCGAGAACTATTGCGGCATCTTAGTCTGTGTTTGCGCAAGGCTGCGCTCAATGTTGCCGTATCATAAGCCGTCGCAAACGTGAAAGAGAAAGAAGGAATCCCATATGCACCTGGCAAATATCGTACGCGAGCGCTGGAAGGGTGTCTTGTTCTGCCTAATCATCGCTATCCCCGCAACGCTGCTCGGCAAACAGATTGAGGTGGTCGGTGGGCCGGTATTCGCCATCCTCTTTGGCATGGTCCTGGCGCTCGTCTTTCCCAAGAATCGTCGCGAACAGCTCGCCGCCGGCGTCACCTATACGTCCAAAAAAGTCTTGCAGTACGCGGTTATCCTGCTTGGCTTTGGCATGAACCTCTCCCAGATTCTGTCCAAGGGCGCCCAGTCGCTGCCGATTATCGTGGCGACGATCTCGACCTCGCTTGTCATCGCCTTTGTGCTCTGCCGCGTTATGAACGTGCCGGGCAAGATCGCGACGCTTGTAGGTGTGGGTTCGTCGATTTGCGGCGGTTCGGCCATCGCCGCGACCGCACCCGTCATCGATGCCGACGATCGCGAGATTGCCCAGGCCATTTCGGTCATCTTCCTGTTTAACGTTATCGCGGCGCTCGTGTTTCCGACGCTCGGCGGCATGCTCGGGCTGACCAACGAGGGCTTTGGCCTGTTTGCCGGCACCGCCATCAACGACACCTCGTCGGTAACGGCTGCGGCGAGCGCTTGGGACAGCATGCATCCCGGCGCCAATGTGCTCGAGAGCGCCACGGTGGTCAAGCTTACCAGGACGCTGGCCATCATTCCCATCACGCTGGCGCTTGCTTGCTGGCAGATGCATCTGGCGCGCAAGGCCGGCGGCGACGCCAAAAGCACGTTCTCCCTCAAACGCACGTTTCCCATGTTTGTGCTGTTCTTTGTGCTGGCGAGCGTGATCACTACGGTGTTTCAGCTTCCCGCGCCCTTTACGGCGCCCATCAAGGAGCTGTCGAAGTTCTTTATTGTGATGGCCATGGCGGCTATTGGTTTTAATACCGATATCGTCGAGCTGGTCAAAAAGGGCGGCAAGCCCATCGCGCTGGGCTTTTGCTGCTGGATTGGCATTGCGTGCATGAGTTTGGGAATGCAACACGTACTGGGAATCTGGTAGAGAAGTAGCTTGTTTGCGTGCTGCGTGCTGCGTGCTGCGTGCTGCGTGCTGCGTGCTGGTGAGCGCATGCCTGCGGTGGAGCGATAGGAGCTCTTGCGGGTATGGCTTGTCCGCAGGTTTATAAGTCCCGAAGAGCTCTTATCGCCCCGCCAGGATGGCGATGCGGGGCAACACCTATACTCGCAGGACGGCGCTTTCTGCCCTATAGTGTTTGGTGGGCAATATCGTTCAATTTTGAAACACTCGGTCGTGCGACCGTCGGCGGTTGCACGTCGCCGCGGACAGGGGCAAATCATGGATAGCAATGCCAAACTGAACATCTTGACCGATGCCCTAGCTGCCGCCGGGGCCTCGGCATTGGCAATCGATGCGCATGGGGACGTCGCGATCTCGACCATGAATGACGCGGCGCTTGAGCGGGATGTGGCGGCTTTTGTTGCCGAACGCCTCGACCGTATAGGAGACGGCGCGCGTCTTGTTATGGGGCGTGCGGGTACGCGCCTGAGCCTGACCGTTCGCCCCACCGACAAAGAGGGCGGGGGCCTTTGGGTCGTCGTGGTCCGCGAGGTGCGCGGTGCCGCGGCGCATGCGGGCATCGAGTGGCTCAACGCCGACGAAGTTGAGGCCCGCTACGAATCGAGCGCGTACGGCATCGTTGAGGGTGCCGCTGCGGTAGCTGCACCGGTTGCCGAGAGCTATGCGCGCGGTGTGCCCCTTATGCTCGAGGGCGAGCTGGGAGCGGGTCAGGTCGAGATCGCCAAGCGCCTCTATCTGGACGGTCCTTTTGCCGATCAGCCCTTTGTTTCCGTTGCGCTCGATGAGCTCACCGAGCGCGGTTGGCGCCATGTGCTCAAAAGCGCCGAATCGCCGCTGTTCCAAACGGGGCTGACCCTTTGCATTGAGGGCTGGAACGCGGTTGGCCCCCAGCGCCTCCGCGAGCTGGTCTCCACGATGGCCGACACCGCGTTGGCGACGCGCTGCCATGTGGTGCTGACGGCGAATGACATGCCGGGCGGCAGCGAAAGTGATCAAGCCGCCTTTGTGACCGAGCGCTTCGCCTGTGCGGTGAGCGTGGCGCCGGCAATCGCCGAGCAGGGAGCCGCGTCGACGAAGGTTGCGCGCTATTTGGAATATCTCGCTAACGCATTTGGGACGGCAGCGCCCACGCTGTCTGCCGCGGCGACGAAGACGCTCGATGCTTACCGCTGGCCGCGCAATTATCTGCAGCTCCGCGAGGTCTCGGAACGACTGTATATATTGGTGGGGGCGGGCACGGTGGACCGCGCTGTGGCGGAGGAAGTGCTCGCCCAAGAGGACGTGATTAAGACCGCAACCTTTGGTGCCCCGACACTCGAAAGCGACCTGTATATCCTGCGACCGCTGGCCGATACCGAGCGAGATATCGCGCATCTGGTTGTAGATCATCTCCACGGCAACCGAACCCGTGCGGCGGAGGTGCTGGGTATAAGCCGTACAACGCTGTGGCGCTTGCTGAAGGACAATGACCGTTGAGCGAGGCGCCCGTGACCGCGCGCGACGCGTGTGCTACAGTCCAAAGCGTTATTGTTTCGATTTGGTTACGGCGTGCGGGGGCGTATGGCTGAGACTACAAAACCGAGCCGCAGAAGGCGGAGTGCCGCGTCGGTCAACCGACGCACAACATCGGTGACGTGGGGCAAACACGCCTCGGGGTTTGATGGCTCGTTCAAGCGCACTAAATACGGCTACCCTTCGGCAAGCGCCCGCTTGGCAATGCAGGCAGAGTCCTCGCTGTGGGGCCGCAAACGCGTGGTGGGCTCAAAGCTCAAGCACGACGGCACGCTTGGTTACATCAGCCGCGGGGCGGCTCGCCGCAGTGGGCTCAATCCTGCTGGTTGGCATCGTTATGTGCCGATCGTGGCCGTCGTTGCAGTGATCGTCATCGCACTCGCTGCGCTTGGCTACGCCGGCGGTGGCGCCAACTTGGACGCGGTGTTTAAATCGCCCGAGCTCGCGCATGCAGGCACAGAAGTTGTCGAGGGCGCTCAGGCCCAGACGGGCGTCGCACCTCAGCGCGGCATCGTCGCGGCGGCCTCCACCATCGCCGATGCGCAAAAGGACGAGGACGAACAGGGCGACGACGCCGAAACGACTCAAACGAACGAAACGACGACAACGGCGATGTCAATATAAGTTGCGAGTGGGGTGGCTAAAATAGCCCCGTCCCAAATTAGCTACCCCTATGACGCTCCTGGGTTACCTTACGTAGACGACGTTGTCGCGGCGGGGTTTGGGCTCGGGTAGCGTGTCCTCGGCATAGCCCAGAATGCAGTTACCGACACCGCGCAGGCTGCCGTCGGCGGGCAGGCCCCAGCTGGCCAGCAGCTCCAGGCCCTCGGGCGAGTCAAAGACCTCATGCGCGCGGTGAATCCAGCACGAATCGACACCCAGCGCATAGGCGGCGTTGAGCAAGTTGCCCATGGCGAGCGAACCGTCTTCCAGATGCGTGGGCACGCTGCGGTCGACCAGCACCACCACAACGGTCTTGGCGCCATAGAAGGGGTCGCTGTTGCTGCCCATGACCTGGGCGTTGAGCTGTGAGAGACGCTCGACGGTCGCGGGGTCGGTGACGGCGACAAACGTCACCGGCTGGCGGCCCATGCCGCTCGGTGCATATTGGCCGGCTTCGATAATACGTGCAAGCTTTTCGGCTTCGACGGGACGATCGCTGTATTTGCGGCAGCTGCGGCGGTGAATGAGCGCTTCGATAGTCTCCATGGTGTCTCCTTGCGGTGGCGTTGCAGATGCCCCGTTCATACCCGTCGGGTTCAAACGATAGACGGTCAATTGCCCGGCAAAAAGGATAGATTCCAATTGGGAAAGTAGGTTTGCATAAAAGTACCTTCAGAATGTGACAAACCAATGGGATGGTTAAACGTTTTATCCCGTCTACCCTGCGGTTTTTTACCACTTGCCTAAATGACGAACGCATAACCTCTGATAAAGGTTTTACTAAAGGGGTACCAACGTTTATTAATGCGCCGTGGTGGCGCCGGGCCAGGAGGTAACATCATGTTCCAGGCTGGAGATGTCGTCGAGACCGACTTCGAAGGATTTCTGAAGCTGCTGCGTTCCAAGACGCGCGCTTTTGTGTCGATCAACGATCACGAGTACTACATCACGCACACCGATGGCTATTGGCGTGTTCAGGATTGCGAGGCCCTCAACGACAAGGGCCACTTTACTGACTGCTCCGAGCTGGTCAACACGGTCTGCGAGGTCGTCGAGCTGCCGTGGATTGCCGGCAAGAGCCTGCATGACAGCTTCTCGGGCGCTACGGTCTATGAAGCCGTCGCCGCTTAACAGGCAATAAAACCCGATTTTCACGTGACCGCTGGCGCTGCCCCCGCGCCGGCGGTCTTTTTCAAGACTTTAGTCCGCTGGCCGCGCAGCGGCCAGCTTTAAACCACCCGCTACG